>JAIEOZ010000265.1 GCA_019750035.1 Alphaproteobacteria bacterium
CAATTTTCGTACATTTTAGACATAACATCATACAAAATATGCATACTTCTAAGACGAATGGACTCTTGCTCTGCAAGGGACTCCATTTCTCTTAAATTTCTACCTAGCTCTTCTAAAAAGTAGTGAAAACTGTGTATGGTGGGATCAGTCATGATCAATCCTTCTGTTCAGGGTTGGTTGTGATTAGCGGCGTATAGGTCTTCAACACCTGTGCGTCGCGCTTTATTAAATTAGCTCATTCTTATTTCTATGGCAATACATCCAGTATCGAGGGGAGCATTTCCTAACGCCTTGAGTGATTTTCGAAGCCTTATTCAGATTATACTCGTGCCAAACTCTCCGTGATTTTTTGAATTAGTCTTAGTGTTTTCGTTTTAGGACATGTAGTCCAAAAAACCCTTTCTTAGCTTACATTTATAGTCTTAGTCGCTTGCGACAAGCGCACGTTGCCGAAGGCAATGTATCAGCGCGCCTCCTAAAAATCGTCTGACTTTCCTTCGTTCACTTCTGCTCACTAAATTTTCCTATACCTAATGCTCTCTTACCCTACTTCTCACAAAAAATATGAAGCGAAGAAAACGAATCTGGCCTGAAAAAACTAAGGTTATTCTGGTGCGTTCAAACCAGCAATTTCATTTTGACTATTCATAATAATTTACATAAGATAGAAGTCCTTGATAATAAAAATAGGAGAAAAAAATGAATACACTTTTAAAAAGCACGGCTTTATTTTTATTTATGTCATTTTATGCTGTTGGGTTACAAGCAAACATAGTTGATATGGAAAACCCAGAGCCTTCACTAAGACGGTTTTCACATAAAACGTATAATGAACTGAAAACAGTAGAAGAGGCAAATAATATACTACATCAATCATCACAATTTCCCGAATTTATTGAAGAAGCAAAAAATTTGGCAAAATTCTATGAAGTATCAGATTTTTTTGGAGTCCGTCTTGCTCATAAACATACTCAACTTCTCCCCAATACGATAATGGTTGATAGTTATGAGCAACTGAATGATCAGAAAGTATTAGTTACTCGTCCAACGGATAAGGATTCCATTAGCGAAGCCGTACCTGCCAGTTGGATTTTAGGAAAGAAAGGTCAGAGTTATAAAGCTTTTGAATACTCTAGAGACCCTCTTGTTAAGAGAGGCTTTGAAATACTAAAAACAAAACCTCAGTTATTTGAAGATTTTTACAATTTAACAAAAAAGTATAATTTAGAAAATACTTTAGTCCCCTCTATTTTGAAAAGAGATTGGGAAGACGATCTTTCAAGCCGAGGCTACACTTATTATTTAGAGCAGTCGTATGAGAATCCTTCTTTTATGAGCATAGTAAGTCCTCAAAAAGAAAATGATTTTAAGGAATTAAACGCGCAGCCTATTATCACAGGGTGGGATTTATTTAGAAAGCCCATCACATCATATGTATGTACTTTAACACGTTACTGTGCAGATTTTGGAGGAACCCATAATTCAAACGCCCATTACCATGCAGTAAGTAATGAACTATAAATAAAAATATAAATAATTCAATTACTACTAGCTTTAGCTAGTAGTAATTGACCAGTGTTACGGAATAGACTTTCAGAGGCCATTGAGAGTTCCTAACGTGCATTTGTATTAGAAAAATCTAAATTTATTTCTGGTAATTCTTAAAAACCCAATAAATTCAAAGAAAAAACGTTGAGGTAGCCCCAAATCGCTGAACTCCTCATACCGAGCCTATAAGAATGAGGGGCATATCCTTCAAACTTCGAAATATCGTTTTCTAGTGGGGGTAAGTTTCTTTTGCTATTTCCCCCCTGTAAAAATCTCTAACTATTCTTTATAGCGCTTCTATGGAGCTTTAAGGGGGGTTTTAATTTTGAGAAGATATTTCAATTTAAAAACATCCATAGGGTTTTATCCGAAGGATGCGCACTTATGCACGATTAGAAATCGTGCTCATACTTTACGGCCACTGGCGTTGGTTTAACGGTATATCTCCTTGCGATCCCCTATCTTTACAACAAGGGTACGTGAGACATTATCCTCGATACTGCTAATGATGCGATAATTTCCAACGCGGTACTTCCAGAGAGAGCTCAATCTAGAACCTTTTAAAGCTTCTCCAATGCTGCGGGGATCATCCAAGTGGGTGATGCGTTCGAATAAAAATTGCAAAATACGCTTGGCTTGTTGAGGATCGAGCTTAGTCAGCTCTTTCTCTACAGCAGGATCGAGTTCAACAGTCCATGCCATATTTTTTCATGACTTCTTGAAGAGGAATAGTCTGTGTTCGACCTGCACAGATGTCTTCTAAACGTTTTTCAGCAAGGTAAATGTCTTCGATATCATCAAGGTGCTCAAGAATGGCTTCTTTGACATAGAACGACTTGCTGCGCCCAGTTTGGGTGGACAATTTTTCGAGACGATTTTCTATCTCATGAGGCAATCGAATGGAATAGGTCATGGTTCCCCACTTAATGTAATGCATATAATACATTATGAACATCTATGCTGTTTTTTGCAAGCGGAAAGGAAGTAAAGGCTGAAAAACATTGGGCCGTCGGCAGGACCGCACGTCACGATTTCCAATCGTGCATAAGTGCACCTTTAGAAATTTCCAATTTCCTCCGGACATTCTCGTTCGCTTTGCTCACATACTTTTTCATGGGTAGCATAAGGAGAGGGGGGTTATTATGGAGAAAGTTAGCGAGCGGAAGCGAGCAAAGAACGTCTTGGGAATTTTTACCAAGCGCGCTTATGTGTTGCCTCTGACAACAGCGCTTTGTCGCAAGCGACGCAGACCGCTTTTCCTTTTTTTTCTTGAGAGAGACGCAAAGGCGTTCTTCTCGCCATTTGCGTCTTGGTAAGCAAAGAATTCCGAATCTCGCGCCTGTCAATGAGTGGCCGACGGCCATCCCCGGAGGGGACGCGTAGCGAAAGCGGAGCGCTCTTGTACAGGCATAGCGAGAAAGGAATTACAGAAACTTTTTAATTTGTGAGCGTAGCGAACTAGGGGTGTCTTTTCGTGAAGTTGAGAGTTTTCCACAGTTTTGGCCTTACAACTACCTGCATTCTTTCTTAACTACCTGATGGTGGGGTAAAGTACGGTGATTTGAGGGGATTTTGGTGGGGTAAAGTACGGGGATAACTTTTTTAAGGAGGGGATTTATCAACAGAAATAAGGTTTTTAGACATCGGGGCTATGCAAAGGCGTCCTCTGACAGTTTTAACATTCAATTCTGGCCAAACTGATTGAATTCGCTTGATATGTTTTCGACAATCTCTCCCAAATTCCTTAAGATTTCTATATTGTCCACCTAATTGAGTATGAAGACCCTCCCAGCTAATAAAGGCAGGACCTTTAAAGTTAAAGGTGCGCCATGAGAGAAACATATAGAGGTCAAGACCGAGTGGCGAATTCTTAAATATTTTCAATACTCTAAAATCCAATGGAACAGCGTTACGGATAATTTCATTAAAAAAATCAGTGTTGAGCGTTACTTTGCTTTCCCAGAGTGATTGCTGGTCTGGAGATTTTGGATTCCACCATAATTGAGATTGATGAGACACTTGGATATTCGTACGTGACCATACCTTTTCATTCTCATAAGTCCATGAAAAATTAGCAGAAGTAGTTCTTTTTATTTGTTTAAGTAATTGTTTATATTGTTTACTACCATCATTAATACATACGAGATCCAAAAATTCTCTAAAGGTTTTTCCTAAGAAAATTTCTGGAGACTTTGTACGTACGGCCTGAGTTATAAGATACGCAAGGATAAGCCTTGGATATACACCATAGGGAATTCCAATACTTTTTTTCCCATCATACCCTGGCGTGACGTTAATTGAGACTGCTCCATTGGTCTTCCACCAGTTTCGTGCTTCTTTCCCAGGATCTCGATAAGGCAGGTTAACCATCACTAAAAGACGAGACATAAAGCCAAGAGGCTGTGTTTCATCAAAGGGTCTTTCAGCAAGTTCCGCTGCAAGATCAATGATCTGGAGGAGACGTTTTGACACTTCCTTTTTTCTAACAGGTTTTCTACGTATGGATTTTTTAAGTAAATCAGAATTAGAACTATTATTATTTAATTCAATATTTTCTTTTTTTATTATTGAAGACAACTTTTTCATGATTTTTCCCTCCCTTTTTTGAAGGTTTTATTAGTCTTCTCTCAGAACATAAGAGATTTCCTCACTTAAGCCTCTTGTGAAGTAAAGGTAGCTTAGCAGACAATAATCTGCTAAGCTTTTTCTCGCCTTTACCTATGTTCTAACTGATTACTCCAATTTTCGTACATTTTAGACATAACATCATACAAAATATGCATACTTCTAAGACGAATGGACTCTTGCTCTGCAAGAGCTTCCATTTCTCTTAAATTTTTACCTAGCTCTTCTAAAAAGTAGTGAAAATTGTGTATGGTGAGATCAGTCATGATCAATCCTCCGTCTAAGGGTTGGTTGTGATTAGCGGCGTATAGGCCTGAAACACCTATGCGTCGCGCTTGATTAAATTAGCTCATTCTTATTTCTATGGCAATACATCCAGTATCGAGTGAGGAATCTCCTAACGTCTTTGGCAATTCTCGCTGCCTTGTTCATATTCATAATCTGGTTGACCTCTCCGTGACTTTTTAAAGAAACCTTAGAATTTTCGTTTAAGGTTGCGTCTAACAAAAATTCCTTTCTTATCATGCGCTTATAGTCTGAGTCGCTTGCGACAAGCGCACGTTGCCGAAGGCAATGTATCAGCGCGCCTCCTAAAAATCGTCGGATCTTTATCCAATCATAGAAAAGAAGTCATTTTCTTACTAATTAAAGAATAGAGATTCCCATCTTCAATAGGAAGAGGATCATATAAATTGCAATTCCTAAAAATAAATGCTAAAAATAATTTTATTGGTTTATTTCAACCAATTTTTTTAAAAAAAGGAGGACTTATGATTAGAAATGTAATTAGATACTTTTTAGTAATTACGGGATCTGTTGTAATATCTAACGCCTGCATCTCAATGCAAAATGAGGAAGACGATTTAGAAACAAGAGCAAGACATAGTATGAGTATAGTTCATGATTATATAAGAGCTCATGGACGTATGGTCGACGGAGACGATAATACGCCTTGTCCTACCTTAACATTTGAAGTTTCTTGGGCCAAAATAGGGCTTGCTGATGACAATGCTTCTTTATTGAAGAGGGCTATAGAACTCAAAAAAATTCCGATCTCAGTTAGAGTAATCGCTACAGATAAACGGGATAAAGAAATATGGAGTACAGAACGAAACGATATTTAACAAAAAATAGCCCCTCATTATAAACTAGATCGAAAACCAGTTAGGATATATAGGAATGCTTAGGCAAAATTCTGTAGGGGCTATATATTAATTAATAAATTACGTTTATACGCTCCATATAAGCTCATACAAACGCACAAGAGGGCTTCAAAAAATTCCTTCAGTATGATTTGCAGATGATTTTTTTGAAGTGATCTCCAAACGCTATGAGTCAGGGTCTTTTATTATCACAACCAATAAGACCCTTGAAAACTGGTCCACTATCTTTGGGGATTCCATTCTAGCAGGGACTATTCTCGACAGGGTCGCTCATGATTCTATGATTTTTACAATCCAAGGACAAAGTTATAGAAGCAAAATCATACAAAAGAAGGAGGAACATACCTAAAAAATTTTTACTCTAGCTAGGCAAATTTGTAATGCGCCGTACTGGGGGATTTTTAATTGATAATGATATGACCACATCACAAAATATGCTGACTTGTATCATAAAACGTCACCTCACCTCAGACTCGGAGTGGACACAAATACTATATAGAGAAAGAAAAAGAACATGCATAAAAAAATCCTAAAGACATTTGTTGCGTTAAGTTACTTGTGTTCTGATGTCGGGTACACAATGAATAATGGTAAGGACCACGTGAAGTTTGAAGAAGAGAAAGCGTACAAGGGTGGGCGCAACCCAAGCTTCGGGAAGAAAGGAAAAGACAAAAAACCTGATTTCCTAGTCTGGAAGGATGAAGAGTTATCCCCGAACGGAGCCTCCAATGTAATACTTAACCCCGAAGACTTCCACGATGACATTCGTGAAAGAGCTGACCGCTTTGAACGACATATAAACTGGCTCGGAATATTGAACAGTGAATTAGCCAAATTAGGTCGCACACCGCAAAAAACATTGAATAACGCGATTAAAAGCGCTGAGAAATGGAAAATCCTGACAAGAAAAGAAGCCGAAGACTTGCGATTATTAAATAATGATGGAAACGTGGCTCATCATGAAGATGTCGGATACACCAAAGCTCCTCCTGAGAAGCTCCCCAAAGGGAAATCTCCGTCTAAGTTCAGTCATTTAAAAATAAAAAAATTAGAAAAAAGTACCAAAGATGACCAGGAGGATTTGGAGGTGTGTAGGTCAAGATTAGGTGAAATTCAGATTTCTTCTTCAAGACAGGGAGTCTCACCTAGATTATCAGACGATAAAGAAGAAAAACTTTTCAAAAAAAACTCTCTATTGGTTATAAATAATCTAGCCAAGAAGTACTCTGAGGATAAAGTCTGTGAAATGGCAGGATATACATGTGTTGCTCAAGCAAACTGGGAAAATCTGATAAAACATGCGAAAAAGAAAAGCGGTGCAGTAAAAGAAAAAAGAGAAGATGCTATTATTAAATTTTTAAAAAAACAAGATTTATCAGTTCAGGATTTTATTAACAATAACAATAATTATAATGATAGATTATCATCTGACGACGATGATTAATCTGACGGCGAGGAAAAAAAAGTGAAAAGGAAAAAGTAATAGATAAAGTACGTAACGACGATTTTCTATTTAACGCTTCCGAATCTGGTCTCAAACCAAAATGCTACCAATCATCTCGAGTGTAAGCAGCTTTGCTCGTTCGTTTTAGTTGAAATAGCTGGCCTTGATCTCATGGACAGGGGTTTTCAACATGAAAGACTTGCATCATTGGACGACTCTAAGGTAGCTAGAAAAAACGACGGCTATCCTTGGTAAACGTCTCGTTGTCTCTTTCGAAGATAACAGAGAACAGCATTAATACAAAATTCTGAATACCTCTAAAACCTCTAAATATCGTTTTTTAGTGGGGGTAAATATTTTTTCCTATTCCTTTCTCTGAAAACATTTAATGACTCTGTAGTATGCTCTTATGGAGTTTTGAGATGGGTTTAAGTTTTTCAATTGTCATTCGATTAAAAATATCCATAGAGCTTCATCCAGAGGATGCGCACTTAAGCACGATTGTAAATCGTGCTTATGCTTGACGGCCACGGGCGTTGTAAAACGCCAGGTAAATTAGGATAAAATCAATATTATTTAGGATTTAACTAGCACACCAGCTAGTTCGGCAGCCCGTTTAAGAGAGTTATCAAAAGTTGCAAGAGGCAAGGAACGGCGAAGAGATAATTCCAAATAACTGGCGTCATATAGTGTCAAATTATAGCGTTCTGCTAGTTCCATTGTTTCTAGCCAAGCATGGTCAGAGGTCATCGCATCAATAGCGATAGGAAGCTCGGCGAGGGTATGGATGGCTTTTTGCCGTTGCTCCAATGTGATCCGCTTTTTTCGTTCAGCAATAAGAAGGACATTGCCGACCTCCAATGACCAGAGGGAAGGAACAATTGCTCCATGTTCAGTAACTTGGTCAAGTAGATTAAGGCCAAAAGATTCATCTGGCATAAGCCAAGAGACCGTTACAGAACAATCGAGGACGAAAACAGTCAAGATTAAGCCCGTCCTATATCTCGATAATCTTTCCATTCATCCCAATGAAAGGGACCAAGCTGCATCTCTTTAGCGAGAGCACGAAGACGTATTGCTGCATCTTGTGCCGATTTTGAATCATGATTGGCATCTGCTGGAACAAGCTTTGCAACTGGTTTTCCGCGTCGAGTAATGAAAATCTCTTCACCATGCATTGCACGTTCAATAAGTTGTGAAAAGTGCGTTTTTGCTTCAAAAGCCCCTATAGAATTTTGCCTAAGCATCCCTATACACCTTAACTAGTTCCCGAACCAGTTTATAATGAGTGGCTATTTTTTGTCAAATATTTTTTTGCCGCCGGCAGGGCCGCACGATACGATTTTCAATCGTGCATAAGTGCGCCTTTAGAAATTTTCCAATTTCTTCAGGACATTCTCGTTCGCTTTGCTCACATACTTTTTCATGGGGAGCATGAGGAGAGAAGGTTCATTATGGAGAAAATTAGCAGTAGAAGCGAGCAAAGGAGGTCTTGGAAATTCGTACCAAGCGCGCTTACACATTGCCTTTGGCAACGACGCTTTGTCGCTTGTGACGCAGACCCCTTTTCCTTTTTTGACTTGAGAGAGACGCAAGGGCGTTCTTCTCGCCTTTTGCGTCTTGGTAAGCAAAGAATTCCGAATCTCGTGCCTGTCAATGAGTGGCCAAAGGCCATCACGAAGTGACGCGTAGCGAGAGCGGAGCGCTCTTGACAGGAATATCGAGTGAGGAATTATAGAAACTTTTTAATTTGTGAGCGTAGCGAACTAGAGGTAAAAATTTGACTTAAAAAATTCTGTTTTTTGAAAATTCGTCCACAGGAAAAATTGGTTTTAAATAAGTTTTAAATAGTTTTAAATAAGTTTAGAGAGAAAAAACACCAGCGTTTCTGCGGTTCTCAGGGGTGTTTTGGTATCTAATATCCCCCCCAAAGGTATCTAATATCCCCCCCAAAGGTATCTAATATCCCCCCCAAAGGTATCTAATATCCCCCCCAAATGGATTTCATACAAAAATTATTAACATCCCCAAAGGTATCTAATATCCCCACCAAAGATTATTTTATTCGTCAACATGAAACAATCTATTGAATTAAAATATTTTTTTGTTAAATTCTTCTAGTTTCCTGTCTATCTCATGGATTTTTGATTTTTTAAAAATGACAAAGGATTTTCCATTTTTTTCTATCCACTTCATAGAATAATCTGGAATACTATTGTCTGAAACAGCTGTCTTTAGCTTGCTCTTAAAGAGCTTCAAACTGCTCTCACTTCCTGATTTTTCATAAAGCTTTTCAATTGAAAACTCCCAGCCATCTTCGTTTTTTCCTACGTGTTTTCGAGCTGTGCGATAAAGAAACTTTTTTAAACCTGACGTTATGTCAAAATAAGAAACATTGGCTTTGAGAAGAGCCCCTTGTGCACAACAGAGCTCATACAACCACTGAGAGAGAGTTATATGTATATTCTGTGCTTCTCTATCATTTTTCCGCTCTTTGTATCCCCAACTATCTACAAATCCAAACCCTGCTCTATGCCTGTAATCTTTATTGTTAACTGTCGTGCTAATCCCTGTAAGTTGAAGTCTGTCGAGGCTTTTTTCCAAATCTTTCTGTTCTTTTTTTCCAACTTGTTTATGTAGTGCCTTTAAAAGTTCATGTCGTGGAATGGTGATAGTGCGATGGGGAATATCGGATCCTTTGTTTATAATTTCCTGCATTTTTCCAGCAACAACCAAGATAATATCCCAATCGTATATGCTGGCAAGGAAATGTCCTGTATGCCTTGTTATTTTTACCTTTCGAGTTCCATCTGCACTTTCATAAATAAGGGGATTTCTGCGTTTTTTAGAAAGCGCAACAAAAGGAAATTCCATTAAATCAATGACATCTCTGATTGGATTTATTGAAGAAGGAATTATTTCTGTTTTCTTTTCTGTGATGTTCTTCTTGCGTGTTTTTTTAACTTTAGAGGGGAGAGGCTCCAGCACCTTCTCTTCTTCAAAGGGTATTGTTTTTTGTTCTTTTTCTCTGAGCCTCTTTGTTATTTTCTCAAAAAATGACGCTAAAAAACTTCTCATGCTTAGGCCTCTTATGAAGTAAGGAGGTAGCTTAGCAGGTTATTGTCTGCTAAGCTTTTTCTCATATTTTACCTATGTTCTAACTGATTACTCCAATTTTCGTACATTTTAGACATAACATCATACAAAATATGCATACTTCTAAGACGAATGGACTCTTGCTCTGCAAGGGACTCCATTTCTCTTAAATTTCTACCTAGCTCTTCTAAAAAGTAGTGAAAACTGTGTATGGTGGGATCAGTCATGATCAATCCTTCTGTTCAGGGTTGGTTGTGATTAGCGGCGTATAGGTCTTCAACACCTGTGCGTCGCGCTTTATTAAATTAGCTCATTCTTATTTCTATGGCAATACATCCAGTATCGAGGGGAGCATTTCCTAACGCCTTGAGTGATTTTCGAAGCCTTATTCAGATTATACTCGTGCCAAACTCTCCGTGATTTTTTGAATTAGTCTTAGTGTTTTCGTTTTAGGACATGTAGTCCAAAAAATCCTTTCTTAGCCTACATTTATAGTCTTAGTCGCTTGCGACAAGCGCACGTTGCCGAAGGCAATGTATCAGCGCGCCTTCTAAAATCGTCGGACCCTCTTTGTTCACTTCCGCTCACTAAGTTTTTCATATCAAACACCTGATCATCATACTTTCCAAGGTGTTTCTCTCAGACAAATGACCCAAGAACGCGCTTCAGAAAAAGCTCGATATTCGTTATGTACAAGGAGGCTATCAGCCTAAGCTGTTGGAGAAACTGGAACCACGCTACCTTTAAAGATGGGGTTTATTATACAGAAGACATCGTAGAAAATATTTGTTATATTTTTGAAAAATCAGTATGAAATACAACGCTTCTTCTGTAAAATGCTACTCCATGAAAGGAAAGTCGATATGTCAAAGAGGTTTCTCAAAACTATAGGGTTCGTAGCTCTTGTCATGGCCATCAGTCATGTTGCACCTCAGGCAACAAGCGCGATGCGAAGAGCCACGGATACCGATTTAGCGCTGCCCGAGTTCCGATCGTACAGGAAAATGAAGGCCAATTGGGCTCAGCCTATCGAACCACGCAGCGAGTGGGCGATGGAACACATGCCGAATCGTTACGCGGACAAAAACGTGAGCGGACTCAAGGTATGGGCCGATAGAAGAGACTACGTCACTTCAGGGGGAGTGGAAAAAATCGTCTACCAGAAATGTCATCCGCAAGTCCTTATGGTGTGTGAGCAGAATCTCGGCCACGAGCCCTGGTTTGTGTTCTCGGAAGAACTAAAAGACAATACTGACTATAGCAAGATTCCCTACAGGTCACCCCACACCTGCCCCACTTGTAATAGCCATCGTGAGCAAGCCCAAAAGAGAATCGCAGCGGAACAACAAGCTCGAGAAGAAACTGAGCACATAAAACTTGCTGCTGAACAAAAGGCCAGGGAAGACCAAAGAGCACAACTGAAAGCGAAACAAGAGGCTCATGAAGAAGAAGACAGACGTGTAAAGCTCGTTGCGGAACAACAAGCTCGAGAAAAAACTGAACACGCAAGAATTGCTGCTGAAAAAAAGGCTAGGAAAGACCAAAGAGCACAACTGAAAGCTGAAAAAAAGGCTCGTGAAGAAGAAGACAGACGCATAAAGCTCGCTGTGGAACAACAAGCTCGAGAAGAAACTGAGCGCACAAAACTTGCTGCTGAACAAAAGGCCAGGGAAGACCAAAGAGCACAACTGAAAGCTGAAAGAGACGCTGCCGAAATTAAAGCTCGTGAAAATCAAGCAGAGGTGGAAAGGCTTTCTGCTAAACTAAAAGCTTTTGAAGAAGAAGCCCGTCTAAAAGCTGAAAGAGATGCTGCCGAACTTAAGGCTCGTGAAAATCAAGCAGAGATGGAAAGACTCTCTGCTAAACTAGTAGAACGAATAGCTTTTGAAGAAGAAGCAGAACGCGTAAGACTTGCTGTTGAACAAAAGGCTCGTGAAGTAGAGGCAGAGCGCGTAAAACTAAGCAACCTACGCCTTGCCGCAATTGAAAAGCAAGAAACTGCACACCTGAAAAAGATTGGAGATGAGCGAATCGCAGAAGAAGAAGAAGTACGTGTAAGACTTATCGCTGAACAAAAATCTCGTGATAAAAATAAAGGGTTTCAGTGACCGGCTTCAATATTTAGTGATCTTTGAAAGGTTCTCGATTGAATACCCTCTGGAGATACCGTGTTGAAGATTAATTACTTCTCCTGGATTCAAACCCCCACTGAAATCTCTATAGATCGTTTTCTAGAGGGGGTAAATTTTTGAGATAGTTGTTCATATAAAAATCTTTATTGTCTCTGTAGGGCACTCTTATGGAGCTTTATGGTTGATTTAAATTTGATAATCGTTATTTGATTTAAAAAATTCCATAGAGTTTCATCTAAAGGATGCGCACTTATGCACGATTTGCAATCGTGCTCGTGCTTGACGGCCACGGGCGTGATAAAGAGACGGGTCAAGTAGAATCAAAAATTGACCTAACCGGCTAATTTACGTTTGAGTTTCTTATATATGTCGCCATCATTTCTTAACCCGATAAGGGTAAGCTTGATGGTGTCATCTTCCACTCGATAGATAATCCGATATTCTCCGAAATCCACACGAAAATACTCCGGGTGTCCTATAAGGGGGGCAGAATCGTTTGGATGAGGATCAAGGAGGAGGGAAAGAACTTTGCGCCCAATTTGCCTGTATTGCTTAGCATCCAGACTATTCCAAAAACCTAGAGCTTCTTTTGTTGGGTTGAGCTTAAGCATCCAGAAGCTTTTCGATAATTTTTGTCCCTTCCTTTTCTCCAAGGTATCCATTTTTTTCAGCA
>JAIEOZ010000104.1 GCA_019750035.1 Alphaproteobacteria bacterium
ATTCAATGTGCGCTTACAGATTGCTTTCCAGAAGACCTACCTGAAGTCCTGGATAAGGAGTTATGGTTTCATCAATTTTTTCTACCTTGGTTTTTATTTAATTGGATTCCGTTTGAAGATTTTGGATTAAGGAAGTTTGATTCTGAGAAAACAATAGCCCAGAACTATGTCAAAGCTCATGAAGGTAAGCTGAACAGCCAGCAAAAGCGCTTTATTAAGGCAATAAACCAATCCTATTATAGTTTTTACAGTGTGCTGCAGGTTGAGATGGAGAGGTCTCTATTTATTAAAGATATCCTATTAGGAACCACACATACGATCAAAGAGCGACAGGGGACCCACCACTTAAAGAGAGGGGATATTATTTTTAGTCGCATATTAACCTTAGATAATCAACCTATTTTTGTTGGCATGGCACCATCTGCTGTGCCAGCACTTTATCATAATAACCTTATTGATTTTAGGAAATGGCTGATTGAAGAAAACGATGATGCCGAATTAACTCCCGAACTTTTACGGGAAGAATTTGATTTAGCGGTATTGGGTTATTTTTTTGATATCATGAAGATTGTTTATGAAAGGCCTTTACCAACATTAGCGAATACCGATGGGGAACTATTACAATTTACAAAATCATACTTTAAGCTGGCGATGACACCAGAAGAGGTTTTAAGTCATTTATTGCCTTTAACATTAGAGAAGAATTCAAAGGAAATTCTGCAAGGAACAAGAAAAGATAAATCAGGAAAAATAAAGCGAATTGAATTCCCTTGGTTAGTAAAAGGAAACAAGAAGCATAAGGGTTGGAGCAATACAGTCTATGGACATATCATTATTGATCAAGGCAGGTTAACACTTGAGACAAACTCTCAAGAACGTACTCAAAAGGGTAAAAAGCTATTAAGTAAATACCTTGGCGAGGCTATTACTTTCCAGCAATCATTGGTAGAGACACCTGAGCAAAAAATGAGATCATTACCAAAATCTAGCTTTGGAAAGGACGAAGAATCTATTAAGTTACTCAAATCACCAGAAGTACAGGAACAACTCAAAGCCTTAGCTCAATCCCATTGGGAAAGCTGGTTTGATGAATCTATCCCTGCATTAGGGAATAAAAGTCCTCGCGAAGCAGCAAAAACAAAAGATGGTAGAGAAAGGCTTGAGGCCTTGCTGTTGCATTATGAACGCTATGATTTAAAAAAAAGCGATAATCTATTTAAAGCAGATATTAGCTATTTGAGAAAAGAATTATGCTTATGACTATAAAAGTTTTAAGGAGATGATTGAAATAATAGGTCCGGTTGCACTTATTGTTTGAATCCGCGAATCTTTTAGGTTTGTTGTATACAAACGAGCACTTATCTTGCGGATGTTGCCTTTCTTAAGCTCTCGAGCAACTCTATTTGCAATTTTTTTGTTTGAGAGAAAAACTTCTGGAAACTGATTCAAGAGCATTTTTGTTCCTTAACTCCCATCGAGAGCAGTCAACCGAGTATTATTTGTCACTTAAGATACACTTTGTGGTATCTTTTGTAGATTAACACTTTGGAAAAATTTTCTCAATAGATGTTTCATCTCATATTTTTAGCAGATAATAACTTCAAAAAATTCTACCAGAAACCTTATGTCTTTGATGAATATACCTTTTTTATGCTTTCTAAAAACATTAAAGATCAATTACTTAGGAAAGAGCAGATAGAACGCACACAATAAGTACTTTTTAGCAAGAGTTCATGGGACATCATTGTATTTGTTGCTAGAAAAACACAAGGAAGTATATATGATATTTTTTTAAGCTCAAGGTCTGTTATCTAAAATAATCTATTATTTTACTTGAAGACTCCACTTTTAAAGTCCAGTAAAACAATAGAAATTACTGAACTTTTCTGAAAATGAAAAACTAAATGAATGCCCCTCATATTGCACTTCTGTTGGAATTTTATTCAGCATTAGATTTGCTAATATTTTTTATCATCATAAAATTATTGAATAGGACTGAATAAAAAACTCCTATTTTTTTTCTTCAACCTCACCTTTCAGCTGCTCCAATTCCTGAGGAGTGAGAGATGTTATTTTTAATATATCTGACTCTAAATATTTTTTACCTAATAATGTACGAGCTATAGATTTTTTTTCTGTAGCTCTTCCTTCTTCTATTGCACCGCGCAATGCATCAAACTCATCAGTAAAAGCCATTCCTTCTTTAAAATAAGCATCCCTCGCCCCGTAGTTCCAATTAAACTGCTCTAAGGTTTTATAAGCTTCTTGGATTTCTTCAGAGGCTTCTTTTGGAATTGACTTCAGTTTATTGTAACTTGTGAACAAATATAACCACTGATCTTCAACTGTCTTTAGATCTGCTTCTGCCTTTTTAAATTTAGAGAGCTCAACAAAAGCATATGAAAGATCTTCCAGATCATGCTCACGTGTTCTTCTATCAAGAGCTTTATAATAATTGATGTGATCTATTTTCTCTGGAAATAAATTATGGTTAGCTATAGTTAATAAAATCACTGGCTTTAATTCGATATAATCTACAGCGATCCCTAATTGACTAGTATATGCATGGGGAGTATAATTATATTTTTCAATAAACTTAGGAATATTTCGGTTTTGTATTATTACAGTATACTGAAATTTTCTTTGGTCAGTGCATTTTACATCAAGAATTGCACGTTTTGCTACTTTGATTTGAGGAGTGTGTTTGGTTGGTAATAATTCAACATTTTTAATAGCCCTGCCCCCTTGAAGACGAAGAAGGCTGTTTAAAAAACTAATCAAGAGAGGCTTATGTTCTTCTGTTGCGAATAATTTCATAAAGGCCACATCATTCTTGGGATCTACGAAAGGACCATTTTGACAAGTCCAATATCGGCGACCAAAAGGTCGCCTTTGTTGTGAAGAAGAATCAATTAAATAATGATAAAGACGTGTATTAGCTCGAGCTAATAAGGGAAAGCTTCTTGTAAATATTTGTGGTTCTAAGGGTACTTGAGGAGCAGAAGAAAATTTCTTTGTAATACTGGAAGCCTTTTTTGTTGAAGCCATATCCACAAAGCTCATTAAAACTCCATGTTTCCCTGCATGAATGGGAAAAGTGAAAATAGAAGTTCCTATAAGAGCCATCATTACGCTTTTATGTAAATATTTCATATCTTACTTTTCCTTATTATTAAATATTTTTTAGAAATAAATATTAGGTAAATTTTTCATTAAAAAATAAAATACTCCATCAGCTTTCCGTAGTGTATTTAGCACTTAGTGAGAATGACGCTTTTGTAAAACCATAAATAAAAAATTAACACATTTCTCAATTTTTAAAAACTCTCATTTAACGTAAATATTTACAAAATTATTAAATAAATTTTTAATGTTCATTAAATTTAAGTTAAACAAATGTATTATTTTAATAAACATTGATATTTCTTATAAAGGAGAAAAAAGGAGGATATACAGAAAAACATTCTTATTGTCTATTCTCTCGTTATTTCTATGAGAGTACAGTCTTCTTAGTGCAGTTGGGGCATCTAGAGGGCTTAATTTAATAAAAAAAACCTTTTGTTTTTAAAGAGTTCTTCCAAAAACGCTTACAAGGTCAGTATATAATAAACCTCTAAAATTAACACCAGAATAATATATTTTAAATTTGCTTACTATATGCTGACCCAGAAAGATTATGAACTTTTAGTTTCTTGTTAACCTATTGATTTACTTGGTGGGCGCTGAAGGATTCGAACCTTAGACCCTCTGATTAAAAGTCCGATTCTTTAATCTGGTGGCTCTTGCCAACCAGCTTGAGGTTGAGAAAAGCAACAATCGTGCCGGCAGGCTTGCACAACAGATAGAAAAACTGGACGTTCTTGTCCTTGATGAGCTTGGCTACATCCCTTTCTCTAAAAATGGAGGACAACTTGTCTTCCACCTTTTGTCAAAGGTTTATGAAAAAACTTCCGTGATCATCACTACAAACCTCACCTTTGCTGAATGGCCGAAGGTGTTTGATAACCCTAAAATGACCACGGGGCCCTTGACCGTTGAACGGTTCACTTCTTTGAGATGGATAGTGAGGTCTTGTGAAAGACAAATGATTTGAGCTATGGTCACTGCAGCCATTGGATAGTTTCCTTATCTATATGGTTAGTGAGGCAAGAACGTTGACGCATCCTTGTTCCACGTCAGTCTCACGGTGAAGCTGGTGAAGTCAGCCTATCCCTTTGTGAAGGGAAGGGTCAAGGAGGGAAATGACTAGGCTAAGCACTCAATTCCAGGGGACACTAGCGGGCAACAAAGCACAAAACACGGCAACTTCCCACAAGAAAGAAAGTATTATAAATCAAAAAGTTATTTGTTACGAATTGCTCTCAAAAGTTGTAGTTTATGCATTCCCTAAGACTCATAACCTGAAGGTCGTAGGTTCAAATCCTACCCCCGCAACCAATTCAATCAAGGCTTTCAGAGGATTCTCAAAAATCAGAAAAATTGTCGGGATACCCCCGAGTATATTTTTGAAACAAGTTGCACTTGAGTTGTCTCCCTGAATTTTTAACAGGCTTTCCAAAGAAAAAATGTTTACAGTAATCTCATATCGGCATCTAAAGTGCCATAAATGTATAAACATTTAAAAGCAAGGCCCATACCATCATCCCCGCGCACGCGAGGATCCAATGGAGCTGTCTGTAACAAAACAACTATTTTATGGATTCCCGCGTGACAAGGGAATAACACCCGTCGGTAGGAAATACGGTATCTTCAATTTCAGCAGGTATACCAATACCGTCATTTGTATTAAATTTATTATATAGAAGAAATTAAAAAACAGAAACTATTTATGTGGCCATATTAATCCGTTAGCTCTAAGACCATTATAAAAACAAAGAAATTTAATAACAAAAACAAAAGAAATGTTTAAAGCTTCTCAGATGGATAGGTCGTTTGAAAAATTGAAGAAGGAAAAGGAATGGCTAGGTTCCATCCAGTTTTGGTAATAAACATTTTTTTTTCATTCGCTTGTTCTCACGAAGACCCATAGGTATCATGTATGGACAAGGTGTTCTACTACCAAAACTGGATGGAACCTAGCCCTTAAGCCAGTTCTGTCAAATAAACTCGAAGAGTGTATTCAATACATACACTTCAGAATTTATTTTCAAGATCTGCTAAACGCATTACCTCCAGAGAGCTTTCATAGCTTCCAAACGAGAGTAGGTCAGCAAGGAGGCAGCAACCGACAGAGCATCAACCTCCGGCACACATTGTTCATCCCTCTTCCAAAATCCCTGCTCAGCCTTACGCAAAAGAGTTCTTACCCTATCTCTAAACAGCCGATCATGCCTAATGTCGTCAGATACTTTAATAGGAGTAAACATTTTTCCACTTTGAAAAACTTCCTGCATCTGTTGTGCTACTTTAACATAGTCAGCATTTTTAGAGGACGTAATCTCGGACTCAAGAGCAGCCGTAACGCCGAGCTTAAAGTAAGTATTGGATGTATCTATTACCTCTTTAGAACTTAGCTCACGAATATCTACTGTTCCATTAATCGTTTTAATAGCGGAGCCCTTTTCTAGAATCTCCTTTACCTGAGTCTTACCCGTTACATCATTAGACCTTACAAAACATTTAGGGGTGTCTTCTAGATCAGAATCATCGTTCATTGCCTGTACACCTTGTGCAAGGCAAAGAAACGCACCTAATAATAAACTTAAATATTTTAACTTCATTTTTTCCTCTTTCATAAAAGATAACACTTTGTAAAAATTGAAACACAAATCTTTTAAAAGAAACCCATACTGTTATCATAACATCCTAAGCACACCATTTAAGGTATTGATTGTGTTGCAAGTATCTATAATGAATATAAGGACAGAATCAATTGAATTCAAGTAAAAATAAAAAAATTTAGGGTTTTTCTGGTAAAAGTTTGTTAAAAACCCAATTTTTTCACAAAAAGCATGTCCTCTACAAACACAGAAGAGCCTCATAACCACTCTATTATATTTAGTGGCCTTTACGACGTAAAAGCGCTGGCTTTTTTCTTTGAACTGTCTTCCTCACCACTACTTTCTTAATAACTGAAGTCTTACGAATAGCCTTTTTATTCGTCGGTGACGCTGAGCTTTTTTGTGCGTGCTTGCATTACACAATCCAAAAGAAACAAAACAAACTAATTCATAAATCTATAAACAAAAAAAACACCAATTCTATTAACTAATTACATGTAAGAACGCTTAACTCATTTTCAAGGACAACTCCAACTTTAGGATTTTAACATAACACCTTAAACAAATGCTGAAATTTTTTCTAAATTCTATAATTTTCACCTAATCTTCGCAAGATGTTGATCTAAATTCACACTCTCTCCCTTTTTCACATAAACTTTTTCAATGATTCCATCACATCCCGCTCGAATGATGTTTTCCATTTTCATGGCCTCCATCATAACAATAGGGTGGCCTCTTTTGATAGAATCTCCCTCCTTGACGGGAACCTCAACAACAAGCCCAGGCATGGGAGCCATAATAATGCGGGAGATATCCGGATGTTGCTTTGCCGGCATAAGAGCTATCAGCTCCGCAACGCGCGGCGTAACAACAGAGGTTAAGGCCCCATATCCATTCCAAAAAAGGTGGTCGCGAATACCTTTAAAATCAAGTTGCAAGGTAAGTCCCTGTCCATTAAAAGTGCCTATAAAAAAACACTCTCCCGGATTCCATTGTGTTTCAATGGTAAGCGTTTCCTCGCCTTCGTTAACTTTCCACCGTTCTCCTTCACGCAAAATATGAAGGGCATGAGCTTTGTCCTCTATCAAAACAACTAAGGTGGCTTGATCTAAGGTATTGCGCCGACAATACATCACAGCAGCTGCCCCACTCGCAATCTGAGGATTCTTTGGTATTTCAGGGGTAAAGCCTTCTCCATAGAGTTCATCAAGGGTTGTGGTGTTAAATTGCCCTTTTCTAAAAAAGGACGCGTTCACCAGGGACGCTAGAAAATAAATATTCGTGGCAATTCCTCTAATGTAGTAATGATTAAGCGCTTCTAAAAGGGTCACACAGGCAAGCTCTCGGCTAGGCTGATAAACAATAAGTTTTGCGATCATGGGATCATAATAAGGCGTCATAACGTCCCCTTCTCGAACCCCACTTTCAAGACGAACCTCCCCTTTTTTCTCTAAGGGGGGCACATACGTCCGGATACGACCCGTTGAAGGCAAAAATCCACGAGATGAATCTTCTGCATAAAGACGGGTTTCGATCACATGTCCCATAAATTTCACATCAGATTGCTGAAAACGCAAAGGTTCGCCTGCCGCTATACGAACCATTTCTTCAACTAAATCGATACCCGTAATCATTTCAGTCGTGGGATGTTCGACTTGCAGGCGAGTATTCATTTCCAAAAAATAAAAACATCCTTCCGGATCCACGACAAATTCCACAGTTCCTGCCGAAGTGTATTTCACGGTTTTGGCTAAACGAATCGCCTCGTCCCCCATTTCCTTTCGCAAAGCTGGCGTCACGAAAGAACTTGGAGCTTCCTCAATAACTTTTTGATGTCGACGCTGCAGAGAGCATTCTCGTTCGCCTAAATGAATGATGTTTCCCTCATGGTCTCCCAAAATTTGAATTTCAATGTGGCGCGCAGAATCAATGTATTTTTCAAGAAAGATACGCTCATCTCCAAAGTTAGAGTTGGCTTCATGCATAGCGCCTTTTATCGCTTCTGCTAGAAAAGCAGAATCGCGCACAATGCGCATGCCCTTCCCGCCCCCTCCCGCAGCGGCTTTAACCATCAGAGGAAACCCCATCTCATGAGCTATTTTTTCGGCTTCATGTAGAGTCTTAAGCGGTTCTTCTGTCCCCGGAAGACATGAAACCCCGGCAAGGAGCGCGAGTCTTTTCGCCTCTAACTTATCGCCCATAGCTCTCATGACGTCAAAAGAAGGGCCGATGAAAATAAGCCCTGCTTTTTCCACTGCTTCTGCAAAGAGGGCGTTTTCTGACAAAAACCCATAGCCGGGATGAATAGCCTCCACACCAGACTTTTTCGCAACACTTAAAATGGCTTGGCTATTTAAATAACTTTCTCGGACAGGAGAAGGACCAATGAAATAGGCTTCATCAGCCATTGCGACATGAAGGGCGTCCTCATCCGCTTCTGAGTAGACACCCACCGTTTTAATGCCCATACGCCGTAAAGTACGTATAATACGACAGGCGATCTCACCACGATTGGCAATAAGTATTTTCTTAAACACTCACTGTCGCTACTTAAGCTTTTGGCTTATGTTCTGTCTTAAGTGAAGTTTTCTTAGATGAGGTTTTCTTTGAAGCAACCGACTTGATCTTATCGGTCATTACCCCTTCCTCTTTTTCCTCACTCTTTTTAGGCTCTTTTTCTTTAGCCATGAGTCGACGAACTTCTTCCTCTTCCCATTTTGGCGTCATAAAAGGAACGACGGAATTAACTTGAGGAATAAGTCCCAAAGAAAACGCATGGACACCCAGCCCTATTCCCCATCCAACAATCACCCAAATGGGCCAAAAATAGCCTCCTCCAGCAATAGCCCAAATGAGAATAAGCCCTAGGTTTACAACGGCATAAATAAGAGCGTCTGTATAAAATCGACGAAGCTTTTTTACGTGATCTCGTGCTTGATGTTCATTCATAAGAGAATCTCCCAGGTTTATAATTATAGTGGTATATTGTCATGTTTTTTCCATGGATTTTCAAGTCTCTTATTTTTGAGCATTTGCAAGGAACGACAAATACGTGTACGTGTCGTATGAGGTAAAATAACATCATCAATATAACCACGACTCGCGGCGACTAAGGGATTGGCGAATTTTTGACGATACTCTTCCGTATAGGCGTCCACTTTCTCCTTATTCTCAAGCTCACTGCGAAAGATTATCTCAACAGCTCCTTTAGGGCCCATAACAGCAATTTCAGCAGAAGGCCAAGCCAAATTAACGTCTCCCCGTAGATGCTTTGAACTCATCACATCATAAGCTCCCCCATAAGCTTTGCGGGTAATGACAGTGACTTTAGGGACGGTTGCTTCCGCAAAGGCAAATAACAATTTTGCGCCATGCTTAATAATCCCTCCCCATTCTTGAGTCATTCCCGGAAGAAATCCTGGCACATCCACAAATGTAACAAGAGGAATATGAAAACAATCACAAAATCGGACAAACCGTGCAGCTTTTCGAGACGCATCAATATCAAGACAACCTGCTAAAACCAGTGGCTGGTTAGCAACAATTCCTATGGATTGCCCTTCCATACGAGCAAAACCAACAATAATGTTAGCCGCAAAATCAGGCTGAAGTTCAAAGAAGTCTTCCTCATCAACAATTTTATAGATTAGATCTTTCATATCATATCCCTTTAAAGGATTGGGGGGGATGAGAGTATCTAAAGATAGGCTTGTTCGAGTGGCAGGATCGAGAGTGGATTTGAGGGGCGATTTTTCACGATTGGAGAGAGGCAGAAATTCAAAAAAGCGACGGACTTCTAAAAGTGTGTCAATATCATTGTCAAAAGCAACATCAGCCACACTCGATTGAGTGGTATGGGTTATCGCCCCTCCGAGTTCCTCGTGGGTTACGGTTTCATGGGTCACCGTTTTCACCACATCCGGCCCTGTCACAAACATATAGGAAGAATTTTTAACCATAAAGATAAAATCTGTCATGGCTGGAGAATACACCGCTCCCCCCGCACAAGGCCCCATAATCACAGAAATTTGGGGAACGACACCGGAAGCTAGAACATTGCGTTGAAACACAGCGGCATACCCTGCTAGGGAATCAACGCCCTCTTGAATACGCGCCCCTCCTGAATCATTCAACCCAATGATAGGCACGCCAACCTGGACAGCCTTATCCATGATTTTAACAATTTTTTCGGCGTGTGCCTCACTCAGGCTTCCTCCAAAAACCGTAAAATCTTGGGAAAAAACAAAAACGGTACGACCTTTGATCGTCCCATACCCTGTAATGACACCATCCCCAGGGACTTTGTGATTTTCCATCCCAAAATCGCGAGACCGATGCTCAACAAACATATCCCATTCTTCAAAAGAATCAGAATCTAGTAAAACATCAAGTCGCTCTCGGGCCGTTAGTTTTCCCTTTTGGTGTTGGGCTTCAATGCGCTTGAGTCCTCCCCCAAGTCTTGCGGATTCACGCTTTTCTTCAAGTTTTTTCCGTACATGTTGCATCCCAAGCTCCCTCAAACCCTAGTATATAGAAAGAGAGAGAGGGAGCCAAGGCGCCTGAGTTTTAATTCACAGAAAATGTAGAAAATAGATAATACTCATCGGACGTGAAGATAACTTATTTTGTTTTCCTCTGTGTCATCCCCTTGACACGCGGGGATCCAATGGAACTATCTGTAACAAAACAACTATTTTATGGATTCCCGCGTGTCAAGGGAATGACACCCGTCGGTAGGGAACAATCTTTTAAGCTAAGGAGGAAATAATCTGGTTCCCTTTTTTGATAAAAAGAACCTCAATTTTTTTGTGCACAAGATCTGCCATCAAAAAAACATAGAGCAGCACCACACCGATGCTTAAATATATATTGAAACCATATCCAACAGCTAGATACATAAGAACGTACCCAGGAAGAACATGCCCAACATAGACGGGGTAACTTATTTGAGACACCCAGTTGATGAAGGGAGAAAAAATCTTCCCCGATTTTACGCTTTGAGGGGGAAAAAAGACGAGATAAGAGAACGTAAAAAAACCTAATAAGTAGCTTAGCGTTTTGGCAAAATCAGGCGAATAAAACAAGGGAGAAAGAAAACAGATCAGTAACATTCCACATAAGCCAATCGCTTTTAGCCTCGAAATTTGCTTTTTATATAAAGAATAGATACACGTCCCCAAGAGGATAAGCATAAAATATTTCAAAGTCTTAAGCATAAGGGGAACAAGATAAAACCAGGAATATTCATCACCCACGAGAAAACTGGAGAAAGTGAAAGCAGCAAGGCTCATGATAATAGTTAAAAAACACATCTTTTCAAGAAAATTCTTTTTCCCTAAATGCCACACAATCCCTGCAAAAAGATAAAATTTAACCTGAATTTCGAGCGACCAAATGGATCCATCAATAAGCTTGTAATGAAAAATATCCCTTACCCAAAAAAAACAAGATAAAAGATGCCCCCATGTATAAGGAAAGGGCATTTCACGTAAGAGACAAAAAACAAAAACAAAGAGAAGTCCCGTTGAAAAACAAACAACATAGGTTGGCCATAGACGAAAAATCTTATGGATCACGTAAGCCTTAAATGAAGGATATCTTTCCAAAGTGGGTTGAATGAGAAACCCTGACATGACAAAAAAGAAAGCGACTCCTAAATGCCCAAGGTTAATAGGACAATCTTTTAGCGCTTGTAAATAAAATGGCTCGGCCACATAAACCGGTTCAATTTGCAATAATCCAGCGGATGTCACCGGATAGGCAAAGAAAAAAATGAAAAAGTGATAGAATAAAACAAAAAGGGCGCTCATCCCCCTTAAAACATTTAATATGTAATATTGATGTTTTTCCATGCATCATAAATAGTCATTCAGTTTCAAGATTTCAAGCCCGTTACGGAATACTCCCGAGACCCATATGTCATATCCTCTTAAAGAAACTATGGATCAATAAAAAATAACATCTTTTCAATTTGATAATTAATTATTGAAATTGTTTGTGGCTTGCAAAAGATTCCTCTCTTGTGACATACGCCATCTTGTTCTAGAAAGGGGAAAATTCAATTCTATCATTTCAAATTTAGGAATAGATTTTATGGCTATTTTTCCAGACACTTGGATTCGCAAACAAGCTCTCCAAGGAATGATTGAACCCTTTGTTGAGCATCAAGAAAAACAAGGGGTTATTTCTTATGGTCTTTCCTCTTATGGGTATGATGCGCGTGTATCGGATGAGTTCAAAATCTTTACAAACGTCGATAACGCCCTTGTAGATCCTAAGAATTTTTCTCCTGCTGGCTTTGTGGATCGGCAAACAAATATTTGCGTCATCCCACCTAACAGTTTCGTATTGGCCAGAACCATAGAATACTTTCGCATCCCTCGGGATGTTCTTGTCATTTGCTTAGGAAAATCAACCTATGCCCGCTGCGGCATTATTGTCAATGTCACCCCCCTTGAACCTGAATGGGAAGGCCATGTGACTCTCGAATTTTCAAATACCACGCCTCTTCCTGCGAAGATCTATGCCAATGAAGGGGGGTGCCAATTTTTATTTTTAAAAGGGGACGGCCCTTGCGAGGTTTCTTATCGAGACCGTCAAGGAAAGTACATGGGTCAAAGAGGCGTCACATTGCCAAAAATTATTGAAAAACACGCAGCCATTCACAAGGTTATATAAATGGATAAAATTATGATTCGAGGGGGCATTCCTCTTCACGGACAAATCAACATTAGTGGCGCAAAAAATGCCGCCCTCCCTTTGATGGCGGCCTGTCTTTTGACAGATAAGCCCCTTCGTCTTCTTAATATCCCTGAACTTTCTGATATTGCCAGCATGACTGAGCTTTTATCTCAGTTAGGTGTTACCATTGACATTGACAAAACACCTGATCATACAACGATGCACCTTTGCGCTCAAAATATTCTCAGCACCATCGCTCCTTATGATATTGTTAGAAAAATGAGAGCTTCTGTTTTGGTTCT
>JAIEOZ010000109.1 GCA_019750035.1 Alphaproteobacteria bacterium
CTGCGGGTTATTCAATAGGTGCCTCTTTACTTTTTATTATTTTTTAGGAATCATACACCATCTATCCAAAAAGAAAATCGAGGTTTTATGTCTTTCTCTCCCCATGTACCTGTCGTTAATCTCACCCCTCTTAGCCTTATCAAGCATCTTGAAAACAAAATTCTTATTGCTGGAAAATTAGTTGCTCCTCAGAGCCACAAAACTTTCTTAGTTCATAATCCCGCAACGATGGAAGAAATCGGCCTCGCGGCACAAGCTGGGCAGGAAGATGTCAATAATGCGGTTGAAGCAGCACGCAACGCAACAAAAGAATGGCGCCATATGGATGCTGCGAAGCGAGGGAGACTTATCTCTCAATGTAGTGACCTTTTAGAAAATCATGCTGATGAATTGTCACGTTTGATGACTCTAGAAACAGGCAAAGCTTTGCGAACAGAAAGTCAAGTTGAAGCAAAGGTTTTTTCAAATACTTTTCGTTTTTATGGAGGACTGGCTCTTGAACTTAAGGGAGAAACAATTCCTTTTAGTGATTCAATGCTATCTCTTACAATTCGAGAGCCCTTAGGGGTGGTAGGCGCTATTATTGCCTGGAATGTTCCTCTCCTCTTGATGTCTTTAAAAGTTGCTCCTGCCCTTGTGGCTGGAAACACCGTCGTTGTTAAATCCGCTGAAGAAGCTCCTTTTGCGGTTTTAAGAGCCGCTGAAATTATGAACACAATCCTCCCTCCGGGAGTTTTGAATATAATTTCTGGTGATGGCCCAACAACAGGGGAAGCTCTCGTTCACCACCCGCATATTGCCAAGATGACGTTTACAGGATCCGTTGAAACAGGAAAGCTCATCTACAAGAATGCAAGCGAAAAACTCATCCCCGTCACCTTAGAGCTTGGTGGAAAAAGCCCCATGATTGTGTGTGAGGATGTTGACTTAGAAAAAGTTGTTGATGGAGCTTTAGCAAGCATGCGCTTTACACGACAAGGCCAAAGTTGCACAGCCGCAAGTCGCATTTTTGTTCATGAATCACTATTTGATCCCTTTTTAGCCCGCTTAAAAGAAAAACTGAATGCGCTTAAAATTGGCGATCCTATGGATCTTGAAACAGATATTGGAGCCATTATCTCTCCTGCTCAGCATGAAAAAATATTAAATTATATTGAGAGAGGAAAGACAACACCAGGAGCGACAGCCCATGAGTGTTCACAGCTTCCCCAAGACCCTAAATTAGCAAAGGGACTTTTTGTTCGCCCTGTGCTTTTTACGGGTCTGCCTAATACGCATCAAGTATGCCAAGAAGAAATTTTTGGGCCTGTTACAGCCCTTATTCCATGGAACAATTTTGAGGATGTCGTTAACCAAGCAAATGACTCTAACTTCGGTCTTGCCGCAACATTGTGGACGAATAATTTTTCTCGTGCGTTAAAAGGAGTCCATCAATTGGAGGCTGGATTCGTACAAGTTAACCAAAATGTTGTCGTCCAGCCAGGCCTATCCTACGGAGGCGTTAAGGCATCTGGAATTGGGAAAGAAGCCTCATTAGAGGCCATGCTCGAGCACTTTACCCACAAAAAGACGATTATTTTTAATATGGAATAAAAGGATCTTGAAGTCTTAAAAAATAATACCTAATCTTCTAGTTATGCAATTTTTAGGGAGCCATTTAAGATAATGATAAAAAATATATTCCAGCTATACACTCTGCTCATCTGTTTAATTTGCACAATAATTTTAATCATCTCATCTTCAATGTTTTTGAATTCACTAACCGATCTCCTTATCCCTGAATACAAATCTTATTCTTCCATGGTTTCTTATGAATCAAATGACAACTTCCTTAGGTACTATGAAAGAGATTGGGGAATAAAGGACGAACGATATATGGCTCTTGCCCAACTCCCCCCTGATCAGTTGGACGATAAAAGAATGATCGCGAAGAAAGCATTCTTAGCACGAGAAAAAGCACAAGCCATTGGATCACTTATTCATTGCTTACAATGGGCACTTGTTGCTCTTGCTTTTTTCTTGATTCACTGGCGACTTTATAAAAAATCAAACAAGACGATAGAAACAACAAATTAACATCTATCTCTTTCTTCTTACTAACACATCCCGCGCTTGAGTCAATCTATCCTGCTCAGTGGAATCTTTTGGCTTAATCTTCTTAAAAGCTTTCTCAATCTCTTCAACACTGGCCGTCACATCAACTTTAAGCAGGGATGCTGCCTCATTTTCTGTCAGCGGAGGCGACAAAGGAAGGGGAGGAGATTTTTTCTTCATCCACTGATGAACGTCTTGCTTGAGGAGCAAAATGAGAAGAACAGCGATAGCTGCAACTTGCAAAAGACGCCCGACAAGAATTAAATAAAAAGCGGCAAAAATCATGACGCCAACAAACGTCCACTTAAGCGTTTTCACAAGCAACTTTGTTTCAGCATGTTCTAATTTTTGCAACAAAAGAATCAGAAAAACAACCCCAAGAGCAATAAGAAAAAGTTCAGCCATGATTTTCCTTTTGCCATTCCATCCTATGCAGCAAGCTTTTTCATCTCAGGAAGCTGAAGCATTTGGATAAGATTTCGTAACTCTTGTTTAGCAGAAACATGAGAAAGAGTTATGGGTATCTTACAATCTTCTAAATCAAGTACCGTAAGACCTGCTAAGAAAAGCTCCCGGAAAATAACACGCTCACCAAACCCCTGGACGTAACGAAAACCTATCCGTTTTGCAAGAGCTTGAATGACATCTTCCATTTGCTCTTTGTTCCGGGCATTAATGCTGCTCAGACGATTACGCAAAACAAACCATTCAATCGACCCTTGATCTCGAATGGCGCGCCGCTTTTTTTGTTCCCAGACCATCTCAGCATAAATGCTGGGCCGTATAATATCCAAAGTATCGCTTTTAAGGCGAACGAGCATATCCAAGTCGATAAAACTATCATTAAGAGGGGTAATCAGCGTATCAGCGAAAGCATGAGCTGCACGGGAGAGAGAAGAATCACTACCAGGTGTATCAATAAGGATAAAACTATGGGACGAAAGTTGCGTAATAGCTTCTTCTAAGTTGTGTTGATCTTCTTTGATCGCTTCCTCTTTTGAAGACTGCTGACTCAGCAATAAAGGAATATGGCGGGGAAGAGGCAATGGCTTTTCCATTTTATCTGATGTGAATTTTCGATTTTCCAGATAACGCGTTAATGTGCCTTGCCGTGCATCCACATCAATACTCCCAACAGAGTACCCCATTCGGAGAAGACTTGTAATAATATGCATACTAACCGTTGATTTTCCCGTACCGCCTTTTTCATTGCCAAGAACAATAATATAAGGTTTGTGTGTCATGCCTTGCGCCTTTTTAATATTAATGACTATCAGATATCGTACAGTGATTTAGATTTCATGACTAGAGGGTTATGACTTGACGTGGTGAGTTACTCGCAAAAGTTGGCTGCGACATGAGATCACTTTAAGGAGTTGTTCCCCTTCAGTAAGGGAACCATCTGTACCGCCGGGGATGCTGGAAGCCTGAATAAAAAACCACTCTGACAACATAACAAAACATACTGTAATAGCGCTTAGAGATAGGAGAGTATGTTTTGAATAAGGGAGCACACCTTATCTAAAACTTAGGTTATTTATTTTTTTCAGATCTCTTTCTTTCAACTTGAAGTTGACGAAGTTTTCGATGAAGAGCCGAGCGTTCCATTCCAATGAAAGTTGCGGTACGCGAAATGTTACCCGAAAATTTTTGAACTTGAGCAAGCAAATACTCTCGCTCAAAATACTCACGAGCCTCCCGTAATGACATAGAAAGAAAGTCAGGGGCACTTTGGGAAGTTAGAGAAGAAAAATCTTCTCCCCGCACCTCTGGAGGAAGCTCATCTGGCGAAACTCGCGCGTCATTTGCAGCTGGGGACATAATGAGCGCTCTTTCAACCACATTCCGCAGCTCATGCACATTTCCAGGCCAGTGATACATTTTCATAAGAGCAAGCGTAGACTCTAGAAACTGACGCTTGGGAACGCCGGCTTGTCGAGAAAGGTTGGCTACAAAATAAGTGACAAGCTCAGGAATATCTTCAAGTCGCTCTTTTAAAGGGGGTAAATAAAGAGTAATAACATTCAAACGATAATAAAGATCTTCGCGAAAAAGACCTAACTCAATAGAAGCCCTGATATCGTGCTTTGATCCCGCTAAAACACGTACATCCACAATAACATTGTGATTTCCTCCCACACGGCGAAAAGATTGCTCATGTAAAAATCGAACCAACTTCGCTTGTACATCAAGGGGAAGCTCAGCAACTTCATCAAAAAAAAGAGTACCTCCATGAGCTTGCTCCAAAATACCCAGTTTCCTTTGCGTATTCGCTGTCGCTTCTGTGCCAAAAAGGTATTCTTCTATCGATTTGTCAGAATCAGCTTTACAATGGAGTACTAAAAAAGGAGCTAATGCCCGTCGCGATCTCTTGTGAATTTCACGTGCAACAAGCTCTTTTCCCACTCCTGAAGAGCCAATCATTAAAATACGACTATTAGAGGGAGCTGCTTTTTCAATTGTCTTGCGAACGGCTTGAATGCTTGAAGAACTGCCAATCATTTGAGAGGGGCTGATTTCCTCTTTGAGATATCGATTTTCTCTGCGCAACTTTGCAGCTTCCAATGCGCGATCAACAACTAATAAAAGTCTATCCGTTTTAAAAGGTTTTTCGATAAAATCATACGCTCCTAATTTAATAGCACTAACTGCGGTTTCTACAGTACCATGACCACTTATCATAACAATCGGAAGATCTGGATTTGTTTTTTTTATAATTTCCAAGATCTTAAGCCCATCATATTGAGGGTCACCTAGCCATACATCAAGAATTAAGAGACTTGGTTGACGTAAGGAAATTTCTTCAAGAGCTTTTTCTCCTGTTGAAGCGATACGGCAGGTGTATCCCTCATCCGTAAGAATTCCCGCAACAAGATCTCTTATATCTGGCTCATCATCTACGATAAGAATATCTTGACGCATTTTCATTATCCCTTGGTTATGCATTTAATCAAACATATTTGTATATATGAAAGAAACTTGAACAATAGCCCCTCCATTGGGTTGGTCCTGAAAGCTCAAATGACCTCCGTGATCTTCTATGATTTTTTTTGCAATCGCAAGTCCTAGTCCTGTCCCTTTATCACGAAAGGTTACATAAGGTTCAGTTAAACGTTCTCGACCTTCTGGCGGCAACCCAATCCCATTATCAATCACCCTTAAAATGATCTTTTGCTCCTCAGTTTTTAGGATAATCTTTATATGCCCATGGAGGATTTTTTTTGATTCAATGGCATCAATGGCATTTTGCATAAGATTAGTGAAGACTTGCCCGAGTTGTCCTCGATCACAAGGAAAAAGTAAAGACGCTAGAGAGGAGTGAAATTCAATCTTGAGTTCAGGATGCCCCTGTTGCTGCAAAAAAATTTCTTCTTTACAAATCTGCACTAAATCTTCTGGCTTGATATTTGGCACTGGCATACGGGCAAAAGAGGAAAATTCTCCTACCATTTGCCCAATGTGACCCACTTGCCGAATGATCGTATCCACACAATTATGAAATGTTTCAGAATCTTGTAAAATTTGCTTAGCATACCTCCGTTTCAATCTCTCTGCAGAAAGTTGAATAGGTGTCAAAGGATTTTTAATTTCATGGGCGATGCGTCGAGCCATTTCCGACCATGCCGCCTTTCGTTGAGCGGCTTGGAGTTGGGTAATATCGTCAAACGTTATAACGTATTCTGTCACCTTATTATGCATTTGATTTAGAGAAAGCCGAACTAAAAGTGTATGCCCATGTCCGTTACGGTTGAGCACAACGTGTTTTTCAATAAACTCAGGACCTTCTTCTTTGATTTCCTCGAAAAGAGAGGCCATTTCTGGAATAACTTTAATTAACTTTTTTCCAACTTCACATTTTAAGTCAATACCTAAAAGTTTGCTAGCTGATTGGTTGGACAGGTGAATATTTCCCTTCGCATCTAAACCGATGACTCCAGCTGAAACATCTGCTAATACAGCTTCAGTAAACCGACGACGTTCATCAAGTTGCTCATTCGCAATGAGTAACGCATCCCTTTGTGATTCCAACTGAGACGTCATGCGATTAAAAGCAGAAGTTAATGAAGAAAGTTCTTCTTCTTCCTCTTTTTCGGCTATTCGAACGGCAAGATTCCCCCTACAAACTTCGTCCGAGGCTTGAATCAAACGACGAATAGGGCGAGCTAGTTTATTAGCAAATAAAATCCCCCCCAAGACAGCAGTCAAGAGCAATAAAATAGCGATTCCTACAAATATACCCGCAAATTTTAAAGCGATATTTGATCCTTCAGATTCAAGGCGATTATACTCACGTGCTGCTTTTGATAAGTTTTCAATTCGACTTAAAACAGTTGGAGATACACGTCGACCCACCAACAAGTATGTGTTTGTTAAAGGATCGATACTGACAAGAGCTCTAACCCTGTCATTTTCTTCGTTCGTATAAATGACAGGTGAGGATTTAGCATATTCTAAGTCATTCATAAGATTAGGTTCATAATCTAATGAAAAAGAAAATTGAGAGCGTCCTAAAATTTGCATCCTATTTGTAAAGACAATCGCTTCATCAAGCGCACGCAATTCTATCTGCTCTGTTAATTTTTGACTTATAACCCCTGAGTCCGGCGTAAAGTATCGTACGAGAGGAACAAGTTCTACTGCCATTGCTTGTGCATTTGCACTAATAACTTTTTGATGTTCGCCTAAATAAGCTCCCGCAACGGCAATAGATTCACCAATTGCCGTTTCAACGCGTTGGTTGAACCAACTTTGAATAACAATATTAAAAAAGATAGCTGAAAAACCTGCAATTAAGATGGTAGGAGCAATGGCTAAAAGACTAAAAATGGCTACGATTCGACTATGAAGCTTAGAGCCAGCTTGATCGCTTTTACGCTCGGCCCACAACGTGGCGACATATTTTGCAATAATAGCGGCAAGGATCATTAAAAAAACAAAGTCAAAACTTAGCAAGAAGATTAAAAGCCGGCGGCTTTTAATGAAAGGAGGGGCTTTTGTTAACACCACATAGGTTGCAATGACCGATAAAATTGATCCTACGACCAAGAAAACGAGGAGTTTGCGTCCTACCTTATGTTGGTTCGTCCATTCTTTTAATGACTCATAAATTTGTTGAAATGTCATGATTATGAGTTTCAAGAGAGATATTAAGATCTTGTATTTTTCGCCTTAAGGTATTGCGATTAATTCCTAATAGTTTTGCAACCTGAACCTGGTTACCTTTTAAACGTCTTAAAGTTTCTTCAATCAAGGATCTTTCTATTTCTTTAATTAAATTTGAGTAAAGTCCATCACCAGGCAAGATATCTCCATGAATATCAAAGTAACGCCTTAAATATATGCCCATAACTTTTCGAAGACCCAAGTTGTAAAGTTGCTGATCAAAATCACTCATAAAAATCTTTCTAAGCTCTTATTGTAAAATGTCTTTACTAAGCCTTTAACATCTTCCACCATCGTTGCCTGATTAATAGCAACTCGGAACTCTGCTGATTCGGCTAATCCCTTGCTATACCAGCCCATGTGTTTTCGAGCCATTAAAATTCCCGTATCTTTTCCATAATGGATAAGCATATCCTCAAGGTGCTCTAAAACAAGAGATTTTTGTTCTTCTAAAGAAGGAGCAGGAAGTTTTTCTCCTGTTTTAAGAAAGTGGCTTACCTGTTGCAAAAACCAGGGTCGCCCATAGGCCCCTCGGCCAATCATGACGCCATCAGCTCCAGACACTAACAATAACTGTTTTGCATCTTCAACGGATACAATATCGCCATTTCCAATAACGGGGATGCTTACCGCTTCTTTAACCTTTCGAATAAAAAGCCAATCGGCTTTACCATTGTATAGCTGGCAACGTGTTCGTCCGTGGATTGTAATCATTTGAACACCACATTCTTCTGCAATTTTTGCAAGACAAGGCGCATTGCAACTTTTATCATCCCATCCCATGCGCATTTTAAGCGTTACGGGCACATTGACAGCTTTAACTGTTGAAGAGATGATTCGTGCGGCGTGTTTTTCATCTCGCATCAACGCAGACCCCGCATGTCCATTGACAACCTTCTTCATAGGACAACCCATATTAATATCAATAATAGTTGCCCCTCGTTCAACATTTAGCTTTGCAGCTTCCGCCATAACTTCGGGTTCACACCCAGCAAGCTGAACCGCCATGGGATATTCTTCAGGAACATGGGTCGACATCAATATAGACTGACGTGTCTGACGTACCATCGCTTGACTTGCAATCATTTCAGAAATCACAAGAGCAACGCCACGTCGTTTGACGAGGCGACGGAAGGGCATATCGGTAACACCGGACATGGGAGCTAAAATGACTCGATCTTCCAATTCAACTGAACCAATACGCAACGACATGGGTTTCTTTCATTCTTAAGTAAGCTAACCCTACCCCTTTTTGTAAGCCAATTTCAAGAATAATAAAAATAGAATTTAACACTTTTGGAAGGAAGTCTTAACGAAGATTTTAATCTTATTCGATATAGTAAAAAAAGGTTGTAATAATCATGTAAAGGAAGAGGGATGAAAACAAAGCCAATCTTTCAAAGTAGCTTTCACCAAAGACATTTTTTCCTTTTTATGATTGTTCCTGTATTAATAGGAATAGCTATAACAGCTACCTCCTTAGCACATGCAGAGTGGTATAAAGATGATCCTTGTCTTCAGTCTCCTAAAAACCAAGGGTGGAAACAATTTGAAGAGCCAACGGCGTCATCTAGTGCAGCCGCTCACTTTCAAAAAAGACTTCCCAATCATTCATAAAATGTAATTAATATATTTGTTTTCAACACCTTAATTTTCTTTTTGCATTCTTGAAAAAGAAAGCTGGCAAAAGAGAATTTGAATTGCTATATGGAAGTTAGGTCAGTTTTTGAGAGGCAAAAGATCAAGCCTATGGCAAATATATCTACGACTCTTCCCAGTGTTGTAAACACAAGTTTTTTGGTAAAGTTGCATAATCCTGCTTTACGAGGAGCAATATTTAAGGTTTGCTCCTGCTTGTGTTTTTCAGGCATTAATGGTTTTGTTCGATACTTTACCTTAACCGCTAATGAAGCTGGCATGATGCCTCTACCGCCCACAGAATTGGCCTTTTTTGAAACTCTTTTTGGGCTTCTTTTTATTCTCCCCTGGGTTTTATCCACTGGAAAATCGGCTTTAAAGATAACGTATCCTCTCCTTTATATTGCTCGTGCCCTTGCCGCTTCCCTTGGGATTGTTCTCTGGTTTACGGCTCTTTCTAAAATGCCCATTGTTCAGGTTGTCGCCTTTAAGTACGCAGCTCCTATTTTTTCGATTTTAGGGGCTAAGTTTTTCCTTGGTGAAAAATGTGGATGGGCTCGAGCTATTGCTATAGGAACGGCTCTCGCGGGAGCTCTTATGATTACGGGTCATGAACTATTTGACGGAAAAACTTGTTTGACTGAAGTTGGGATGCTTATTCTCTTCCCTTTGGGAGCAACGGCTTGTTATGCAGCCTCTGCTGTACTTGCAAAGAAACAAGTCAAAAATGACAGCCCTCAAACAGTTTGCCTTTACCTCTTCCTTCTGACTTTACCTATCTTAGGCGCTGCGGCCTATTTCCAATGGGTAGAGCTCCAATCTTGGCACTGGCCATGTCTCATTATAATGGGTGGTCTTTTAGCGACGGCCTATATTTTCTTGCAACATGCCTATGTCATTGCGGATATTACCTATCTGATTCCCATGAGCTTTACCCGTCTTATTGCGGGAGCTGTTATTGGCATGGTTTTCTTTAGTGAATGGCCAACTTTATGGACAGGTGTGGGATCATTCTTTATTCTTTTAGCAACTGTTAGCCTTTGTAAAAATGAGGTTCAACACATGAAGACGAAGCAATCTGTACCTGTAGCGGCATGATGACGTCAGGGGTTCTTTTTTGGAGCACATCCCCTTATTTTCGGGGAGCATTCTGGAAAATAACCTCTTTTTTATGTTTTTCTGCTATTAATGGCATCGTTCGGTATCTATCTCAGACCACCGAATCCTTAGGGCAAATTCCTCTGCCTGCTTATGAGATTGCGTTTTTCCAGTATTTGTTCGGCCTTGTTTTCCTTGTGCCATGGATTCTTCAAAACGGTCCAGAGTCTTTGAAAACAAAATATCCTCTTTTACAAACCTGTCGTATAGGCCTTTCCGCAATTGGCGTTGTATTGTGGTATATGTCCTTATCTTATATGCAAATTACTCAAGCTGTCGCCCTCATGTTTTTAGGTCCTCTCATTACGGTAGCAGGTGCACGGATTTTTCTAAAAGAAAATATTGGTAAAGAGCGAGGACTAGCAATACTTATTGGTTTTCTGGGCGGAGGATTTATTTCCCAAACAACATTCATCCCAGGAACTTTAAGTTTAGTTGCGCTACTCCCCGTTCTTGCTGCGACCTGTTTTTCAGGATCAACTCTCATGATTCGCCAACTCACAAAAGAAGACTCTCCACAGCTGATTGTTGTATATCTGCTCTTTTTTATGGCACCCGTCCTTTTAATTCCGACTTTTTTTTATGGTGTAATGCCTGATTCATGGCAATGGCCATGGCTACTTATGATGGGTGGATTATCAGCCGCTGCGCATCTTTGTTTGAACAAAGCTTATGCCACCGCTGAAGTTAGCTACCTTCTTCCTTATGGCTTTACCAAGTGGTTTGCAAGCTCTCTGATTGGGTTAGTTGCATTTGCCGAAATTCCCTCTTTTTGGACCTGCATGGGAGCCTTTGTTTTGATGGGAGCGATTATTTCCCTTAGCTACGACGAAATTCGTCGACGTAAATTCAACTTTCAATAGCCACAGCTTATGCAAAGGACCCCAAATTATTATTGGCAACACGTGCATATGCATGAAGAGCACGTTGGTGAATATGAATTTCTTGAACTTGGCGCTCGAGGTCAACCTGTTGCTCTTTTAACACAGATGAAAGTTTAAGAAGAGCACTTTGCAACGTATTGAGTTCTTTCTTTAAAGTTTGATCAGACGCAAGATCAAGTGTTTGAACTTCTTTACTTAAATGGCCGACTGTTTTTTCTATACTTTTAAGTTTTATGAAAGGGGTTGACTCACAAGACTTACATAGAGATTCAAGCTTTAGAATGGTGTCTTGCACTGTATCTTTGACGGTCATCTATTCCTCCTTTAGGTAATATTTAACAGTTCATTCAGAGCAGAATTTCCCTTATATTAAATTTTACAAAATTAATACTTCTTATTGATAAGCAAGAAATTAAAAGATAAATTTTTTTCTTACTTTTCATTCTGATTGATATTTTAACATAATATAAGCTTCAGTGTTGTCATTTTTTAACGCTTTTTTAAGATTTCTTCACATCTTATTGATAAGAAAAGAAAAATTTATTTCGTAAATCTAAATCTCTGATTATAAGCGCGGATGGAGGAGTCCTAAAATGATGTGCAATATAAATATCGATCCATACTTTTAGGCGAACGAAGTTTGAAATAAAAAAATGGCACGCATAAGCCCGTAAAAATTTATACATACAATAAAAAAATCATGAACTTAACACAGAAAAAGTATATACAAATCATTTTGAACCTCAAAATCACTTCCTAAAAAAGAATAATAAATATTGAAAGATAGAACTAAAAGTGATATTTTTTTAACGAGGAAAAGAAGTCAAAGTTGTATTTATGCAACTTTTTAAAAAAATAAACAGGGATACTCTTTGATTTCTTGATTTTCCAATAAAGAAAAAGCATAAGTTTTCATAATTGAGTAGGGATAGTTAAAATGATGAATCAAGCTGCGATTAATGATATTAATGAAAGTGAGATTGAGCGTATTGAAGCTAAAGTAAAGTGGTATAATCCTGAAAAGGGGTACGGCTTTTTAGTTGTAGATGACGAAGCGGCTGACATTTTTATGCATTTTTCTGTACTGGATGCAGCCGGCTGTCGGCGCGTTGAGGAAGGAGATACGATCGTCTGCGATATTGGGCCTGGCAGACGTGGGCATCAAGTTCTTCGTGTTCTAGAAGTTAAATTTGCAGCACGAGAGCCGCGGTTTTCACCTGCCTTTTTAGGTTCACGCTCACCCGTCTTTGATCCTGAATCCTTAGAAGAAATAGAAGGCGAAGTAAAATGGTTCAATCCCTTAAAGGGGTTTGGGTTTGTCTACCCCGATGATGGTGGAAGAGATATTTTTTTACATGCCTCAGTTTTACGGGCCGCAGGGTATGAATCCTTAGAGCCGGGAGTACGCGTGAGCATCAAAGTTTCTAGCTCTGAGCGAGGACGTGAAGCACGAATTCTTAATGTCATCCGTTAAGCGGGGCTAAAATAGAAGAGACCTCTTTAAGTGAGACAAGATACGTCTATAATTGCACATAAACAGTTTCTATTGTGCGCAATTAAAGACGTAAAAACTGAGTTTCTTGTGCTCTTTACTTAATCTTAAAAGCAACTACCAGCTTCCCCTTCCCCCAATTTAAATTAATTGAATTCAATCAATAACAAGTGTACTAAAAAATGTGTTAGCCATTAAGCATTCTTAATTTTAAACAAAGACCTTGAAAAATCTTTAAACAAACAGCGTCTGCAGCCACCTTTTTTACCACGAGAAAGGGTATGAAAAATAATCTCATACCATTTACAAAAAACAATTAAGTATAAGTATACTTTTGGATTGCTTCGCTCTGCTCGCAATGACGAGTTTTTATGTTGAAGAACAATTAATTCGTCATTGCGCGGAGGGACAAAGTCCCGACAAAGCA
>JAIEOZ010000057.1 GCA_019750035.1 Alphaproteobacteria bacterium
ATCTTAGATTCTGAAAGGTTTTCTTCCTCTTTCTTGTCTTTAATCAACGTACTGGAAAGCTTGTCAATTTCTTGGATCAAAAGTTATAAGATATTGAACTTTTTTAAGAAAAGTTCTCTCAGAACGATTCTGCATTTCCACTATATGTTTCCTCACACTGGGCCTCACAAGCCTTCAAATTTATTTTCATGAACACACTCACAATCTCTCCTTTCAGTAGAAACTTCCTCTAACCTCCTAAGGACTTTATGAATCTGGTAAAATCAACAATATTATTTTCGCAAGAAGCCTGTTCTAGAGCATTCATATATTCTGATCTTCTGGAAACTGGAATAATAGTCCATGGATATCCTCCTGCAGCCATCATAATATTCATAAGAAACCGGCCTATTCTACCATTCCCATCACTATAAGGATGAATATGCACGAAGAAGAAATGGCCCAAGATAGCACGTGGTGCCGCGTGTTTTTCTTTTTCCAATAATTCAAAAAATATATCCATACTATCAAGAAGCGCCGTTTGAGGAAAAGGTATATGTCGCGAGTTTTGTATATAAACTTGAGTGGAACGATATCCCGCCAAATAATAATCTTGAAGCAATCCTGCCTGTATGGATGGCGAGAAAAGGGCTTGATACCAACGAGCAAGATCTTGCCTAACGATAAGCCCTGGATTATGTCCATGAAGCACTCGATTAAGGCTTAAACGAACCTCTTCAAATGCAAGGTAATATCCTTTGGCGGCAAGAGCGTCCTTTTGCTGAGTATCCTTTGATTCCTCTGACGGATTCCAACGCCCCTCCCGCACACGATCGATTAACGCAGGAGACACCTCATATCCTTCAATTGAGAGTGAATTATATGCGTCATCTTCATAGCTCTCTTCCACAGTTGACAGATAAGCCTTAGCATCTTCAGGAAGTCCTGGGGCCTCTGGAAAAATCTCTAATACAGGAATGCGGTAACTATACCATAGCGCTTGCAAGCGACCCGCATGTGGTGATTGAGGACGGAAGGGAAAGGATACCACTGGTTGTATAAGAGGGTTTTCAATTGTAATTTTGTGACCAGCTACCACCATTGAATCGAGGATTCTCGTAGCTACATCTTTCCTACCGATGCTACGATAAGCACCTATGAGATATCCAGCTGTCGTAGATTGACCGCGCTTTAAGAGGTAATATAACAACTGACTCGCGTCTTGAATCAAGGATAAGGCAACAACGGCTTCCACAGGATGCTGTGCAAAATAGTTTTTTGATGAGCGACAGATTGCCTCAGGAAGCATCATCACCTGTAATCCTTCCTTGACGTTCCGCTCAACAGGAAGGTTTTTTATATCTTGATAGAGAAAAAGTGAGGAATTAAAAGGAAAGTGAACGGATTGACCCGATGACTTTTCGGTGATAATCGTCAGTTGTTTTGGTATGGTTGTGGCTCCCGTATACAAACTCAAAGATGCTTCCGCTGACAAACAATAACCCTTTCCAAAGCGCTCTTCTAGAAAGAAAGAAAGAAAACTCCAATAATTAGAATACCAAAGCGTACTATCCCCGGCCTTTTTAGCCGGATCAGCTAGCAACAGCCACCCTTTCTTTATTTCAATAAGAAAACCAGCCTTTACAAGCCTTTCCTTGTGCACCCGGGAAAACTCTCTAGACCTAAAAATAGCGCGCTTAGAGTCTCCTACAAGGCTTTTAAGAATTGCAAGAGACGTTACTAATTTTTCTGCTTGTGTTGCCATGCTACTTCAACTCGAATTTTACGAGTTAGATTAACATGATTTATCTGCGTTAGTAAAACATGTTTTTCATGTTGCAGTTGAACCTCCTATTTACGGAATTTGAAGTCCAGTGGTATGCAAACGTAAGCTAAGGATAATCCATATTTTCAGAAAATAGACTTAACGGCTGGAGAGTCCCTTTCATAATCTACTCAGCTAGAGTGAAGAAATACTTTTCCATGCTACATAATTGAAAAATTAATACTGATTCAAGCATCTACAAACTTATAAAGTAATAGACTTCTTAATTATTTTTCAATAAATTCAAGTAAATTTAAAAATTATTTGACAAATAATATATAGAAATAGGAAAATAGCGATAGTTAAATTTAGGATATTTAGAGAGGTGGAGATAGTACCAAAGAGAATTGGTGCTATTAAGCGTTAGGTCCTTACAAGAAACATTACAACAGAATGAAGAAGACCTTCTTGAAGATTTTACTTCTAAAATTACAGATCATCTCCAAATGAAAATTGAAGAGTCCAGAAAAACTCTTGGATCTGTTGTTGATAGCGAGCAATTATTGCTTTTTTATTTAAAAAATAAAAAAAAACTCTAAATAATATTTTTAAATAATACCAAGTTAAATATGAAAGTTATAGAAAATACTTGCTGGACGAACGACGTGACCAATTGAAGAAAGTACTTGAGGATTCTTTTAAAGAAATCTTAGCTAGCCATTCATTGACTGTAGAAAGGTTCGATTTGACAACGGCGAAAGAAGAATTCGAATCTTATGAGCGAGTAGAATTATCCTACTTCCTCTTTCACCTTCATACAACAAGAGAGCTCTGTAAAGGTTGCGCCGCTTCTTTTGCAGCAGAATTAAGAAGCTACTTCCTTTTTCAAGAATTACTCTCCCATACAAAAACTTCTTTTCTGGTTTCATGCTCACAAATATTGGAAGGTGGAGATACTAACATAAGACCCTCCGGTATTGGAAAAAATCAAACAAGTGAAGGAGTTTACTTTCCTCGCCAAGACGCTGAAGAGGAAAAAGTTCTAAATTTTACCCCTGAGGAAAACAGAAACATAGTTTTTCAAAAGATACTTACTGATGATTCATCGCAGTTAGAGCAAGAAGACGATGAGGCTTTGACGATCTTTGATTGAAACGGAAAGGCTCCTCTCTTATTTTTCTCTCGATTGTATTAAGTACTTATCGTTTTTGTTGGCAGTTAGTAGAGATAGCCCGACTCTGAAATTTTAACATTGAAAAAATTGATAAAATCTAAGAAAATTTGTTTTTTAAGACTTATTTTTCAATGACTTAATAAATTTTTTAATCCTTTCGACGTCTTTTTGTTTGGTGTCTAATTCAAAAATTTTTAATTTCTGCCTCCCGAATTGTCTCCTAACCTTTTTTAGAAGCGAGAGAAGAACGAATAAAATGTGGTTTTGTTAATCTTTAGTTGTGAGTTTTTCTCATAATATTAAGACTATTAATTGACTTTTTACGTTTATTAGTCGTATGTTAGCCTAATGCTTTTAATAAGGAATACGGAATGTCTTTTCCCTTCATTGGCCGACACGCTGAACTCCAATCGCTTTCGAAGCTTTTTAAGAAAGAAGTTGCAAGCCTCGCCGTTGTTCAGGGCCGTCGACGCATAGGTAAAAGCCGCCTAATAGAAGAGTTTGCCAAAAAGAACATATTTTATCAGTTTTCTGGACTTCCTCCCACAGATCAAACGACTCTTCAATCTCAATTAAATGAGTTTGCACGACAGTTGAGTATACAAACAAACTTCCCAGAGGTTTTTGCAGATGATTGGAACAAATTATTTATTCTTCTTGCAGAAAAAGTTAAGTCAGGGCGCATTGTTGTTCTGTTTGACGAAATTTCATGGATGGGTTCTAAAGATCCGGACTTCCTTGGAAAACTAAAAAATGCTTGGGATTTGTATTTTAAAAAGAATCCTAAGCTTATTTTTATTCTTTGTGGTTCTATTTCTTCGTGGATCGATAAAAACATCTTATCAAATACTGGTTTTTAGGAAGAATCTCTTATCGCCTAACCCTCGAAGAACTTCCTTTAAAAGACTGTAATCAGTTTTGGTCATCCACAGGAGACAAAATTTCTTCTTACGAAAAGCTTAAAATTCTTTCGATTACAGGAGGTGTTCCCCGCTATCTTGAAGAAATAAAACCTCGTCTATCTGCGGAAGAAAATATTAAAGAACTATGCTTTGTAAAAGGAGGTCCGTTAGTAAACGAATTTAATGATATTTTTTCTGATTTATTTTCACATCGTAGCCAAACTTACAAAAAAATTGTTTTAGTTCTTTTAAACGGTCCTTCAGAAATTAAAGATATTTGTCGTTTGTTAGACATAACTCAAACAGGGTTCATAAGCGAATGCCTGGAAGTTCTTGTTAAGTCTGGGTTTATTAGCCGAGATTATACATGGAAAATTTCGTCTGGAGAACCCTCTAGGTTAAGCCATTTTCGTCTTAGCGATAATTATATTAGATTTTATTTAAAGTACATTGATAAATCACGTCTTAAAATTGAGAATAATCATTTCGCCTTTAAATCTCTTGCCTCTCTTCCGGGATGGGAAACAATTATGGGGTTGCAATTCGAGAATCTTGTTTTACGAAATAGAGAAAACATAAAGGAAATTTTAAATATAAAGCCTGAAGAGGTGATTTCAGATAATCCTTTTTTTCAAAGAAAGACAATTAGAAATGCTGGGTGTCAGATTGATTATATGATTCAAACGAAATTTGGAGGACTCTACATCTGTGAAATTAAGTTTTCAAAACATTCAGTTAGGAAGGAGATTATTACAGAAGTTCAGCAAAAATTAGGTAAACTAAGCTATCCTAGGGGATTTTCTTGCCGACCTGTCCTAATTCATGTGAATGGAATACATGAGGATGTTGTAGATAGTGGTTATTTTGCAGAAATTATCAATTTCGGAGATCTTTTAACTGTCTTAAAGAATTAATAGACCTACCTGAGTTTAAATTTTTCAGATAATCCATTTGTAGTTGTTGCTATAAGCCAAAAATGGAGAGGACCTCGAAAAACAAACGTACGCACTGTATATCAAAGATGTTTATAGCAGCAGCTATGACTGACAAAACCTCATCTCCATTAATGCTACTATACGAATCAGTATTCTCATAACCACTCTCTATATGTCCCTAACGGAAAAAAATCTGAAGAAATACGCAGGCATAGCAAATAACTCTTTTATCGGACGGAAAAAAATTAAGTTCTTACAAGCGCAAGGAGATGATCATAATTATCAACTTATTGTGATGTTTTCTCTTTTAAAGGGCTATTACAACATAGAAAGAAAAAATTTATTTTTTCCAAAATTTTCCTTTTATTACATCAAGATCTACACATAAAAACATTAAACAATAACTATATTTTTTTAGTTGCTCAAAAATAATTTTCGCGGCCGCGAAAATTATTTCATAGTTTGAAAAACACTTATCATTATTATCAAATATTTTTTATAGAAATATTCTATTTAAAATAGATTAATGATGTTTAAATTAGTATAATAATGTTATTTTTTTCTAATCTGCATGCCCAACATACCACTTACGGAATCAGCCTCTTAGTTCTGCACACCGGCAAAAAAACAAGAAATTTTTTTGATGATAAACACCCTGGCTAGCTGCTACTATTTACTTTACTAAAGCAGAAATATAAAACGCTTGTGGATAACTCTTAAAATCAAAGCATAAATGGCACCCCCATGTGCGCATAAAAGGAACCCCTATATACGCATAAAAGGAACCCTTAATTACGCATATTTGGCACCACAACCTTAATATACCTATATGTACATGATTAATCCTAAGGTTTTCGTCTGTGGAAATGTGGACAACGTTACACGTGTATCCACATTTCCACAACGCAACAAAAAACAATAAATTTTAATTTTATGGTTGATTTGTTTAAAATCTTATGTTCATTATATAGCAATGATGAGGTTGAAAATGAACAAGTACGAAGAAATAGGTATATCTCAAAACATTCTGGCCATTCTTTTAAAAAAAGATAAGGCCACAATTAGTAGACTTTTTGCAAAACATAATCTAAAGGCTATCTCTGAAGCTAATAAACAGAAGAGATTTACTCCAAATAATTGTCGCGTTATATGTGCAAATTACATAAAAAAAACATCTCCGCAGGTTTTGTCCTTTTATAATTTCAAGGGAGGCACTGGTAAAACAAGCATTTGTTTTCAAGTTGCCGCTCATCTTGCTCTTTTAGGATTCGAAGTGCTTGTTATAGATAGCGACCCCCAAGGGCATTTGACTACAACTTTAGGGATATCACAATATCAAGAAGGACCTACACTCTTTGATGTTATTGCTGGAACTTGTAATATTCAAGATGCAGTAAAACCAATATTTTCTGGTCTAAGCTGTATACCATCTAACCTAGCATTAACGCGTCTTGAAGTAACGTTAAATCAACTTCCTAAAAGAGAAGAACAAATTGAAAAACATATAAAAAAAATAGCAAAAAAATATGATTATATTATATTTGATACAAATCCAAATATAAGTCTTTTAAATAGAAACATACTTGTTGCTTCGGATTCTGTTAATATTATTTGTGAGACTCAACCATATAGCTTAAATGGACTAAAATTACTTATGGAAGACATGAAATTTTTCTACAAAAACATGAGTATGAAGCTTCCTGAAGTACTCGTAATACCAAATAAATACGAAGATAGATCGAGCAACTCAGCAGAAGCTATGACAATCCTAAGAAGATTTTATGAGCCTCATATGATTCCAGACTTTGCTATTCGAAAGAGTGAAGATATTGTTATGTCTTCTAAAAATGGTCTTCCCTTGGCTTTTTTTGCTCGTAAAAACTCTATTGCATTTGAAGATATTTCTGATCTTTGTCATTTTATCGTGAAAAAAAAATTAGAGACCAATAATATGGAGGCAGCATAATGCGTAAGATCCGTTATAAACAAGCATCTGCTGATCTTATTAATCTAGCAGCTCCCGATGAGAGCAAAAAGCTCCGAGTAAGTATAGGCATGGATAACTTTGTCAAAGAATATTACCTAATTGATATAAAAAAAATTATTCCCTATAAAAATCAATCTAGAAAAATTTTCAATGAAGAAGAAATTAAACAACTTGCTGAAACAATAAAAGAACATGGAGTCTTACAACCACTTTCTGTGATTGAATCCGACGCAGAAGGTTTTTTTGAGGTGTTAAGTGGTGAGAGAAGGCTTCGTGCTGCAAAAGTAGCTGAGCTACAGAAAGTACCTTGTATCATTATTAATGATAAGAACAATTGCAATGAGAAAGCTTTAATTGAAAACCTTCAGCGTGCTAACTTAAATCCTATAGAACTTGCAAACGGCTTAAAAGTAATAGTTGAAAATAACAAAAATTTACGCCAGACGGACTTGGCTCGGCGTTTAGGACTTAAAGATTCATTTATTTCTGAAACGCTTAAACTTTTGGAGTTACCAGAGGAAATTCAGGAGCGTATATTAAATGAAGATATCCGTAATCGAGATTTACTCCGAGATCTATTTAAAGCAAAAGAAATAGATAATCAAAAACAAATTTTAGACCAACATGTAATTAAAAAAAGAAAACTTCCTTTAAACAAAAATAACTCATACAGATCTATATTACGGCTTAGTTATAAAGACGGAGAATTAAAAATTCAAAAATCTTTTTTGGAAAAACTTTTAGTAGATGAACGTCAAAAGGTAAAAGAAGCTCTTTTAGAAATAATAAAAAGTTTATAGAGGGATTCTTGTGAAAGATATTCAGGCTCTTAACCGTCATCTAGACCTAGTTGAAGACATTTATCATAACCCAGCTTCTCAAGCTAAAACTTTAACATTCATGGCGAGACCATTTGTTCAAGCTACTTTACCCCATAGAGATCCAGGTAATATTAACGTTTGGCAACGCCGTAACGGGAGGTTAACCCTTAAACTTCAAGCAGGATTTGAAGAAGATCCAAGGTCTGGGGACCCAAAATGTATAGGTTTTCCATTTGGAACTATTCCTCGATTGCTTCTTTTTTGGATGACCGCTGAAGTTATTCGTTCAAATAATAAAATAATAGAGTTTAACGGTTCTCTTTCATCTTTTCTGAATGATGTGGGGATCGGTAGCCTTACAGGAGGAAAAAATGGATCTATACTACGTTTTAAAGATCAATTGAAAAGACTTTTATTTTCAACTTTTACCATCGACGAAAAAGTACAAAACGCGGATGGTTCACATGGTATCAATTTTATGAATATAGGCGTAGCCTCAAGAGGATATATTGAATGGATCCCAGGATGGCAAACTAAGATAGATAATCAAAGAGAATCTGTTCGAAACAAGGAAATTTATTGGATAGAATTAACAGAAAATTTTTTTAAAACGCTTACTAATTCAGTAGTTCCTCTTGACATGAGAATAATTCAAGAAATAAAGCAGTCTCCTTTAGCGCTAGATTTATATGCGTGGCTTGTTCATAGAACTTATGAGAACACAGAAAAACAAATTTCTAAAAGTGAATCTTTTGTTTCTTGGAGACTTCTTCATGATCAATTTGGATCTTCTTACAATGATATGAAAAATTTTAAGAAAAAAGTGAAGCCAATTTTAAAGCAAATTTTGTCATTAACAAGAAACATGTCTATTGAAGAAGTGAATGGTGGTATAAAAATTAAGCCTAAACTTCGCGTACTGAATTCCATATAATTTTTTCGCGGCCGCGAATTTTTCTGGGGTACTATTTATGCGTGCAGTTTTTTGTAATAAGTATTTTTTAACCTGATTACCAATTATACTCAACTTTGTCTCAGTGTTTTGTAGCACAGCAATAGAGATGCTTTTTAGAACAAAACTTTATAAGATACCGTAATCACGATACCTTCTCTCCAAAATTTTCTTAATAATTCCGTTACCTGAGAGTGAGTTAGGCTGCTTCGATAACTAATATCCACTAGAAACATAAGGTCTAATTTTTTCTTAATTTTTATGATAATATAATCAGAGATGCGTTTAAGGAATGAGATTAAGCAAAGAATGGAATGAAAAATTTTTGAAAGATATCCTTGGCTCCCTATCAATTTACCCATAAATTCCTTGATCATATCCATAACAGGGATTCTCTCGCTGACGTTTCCAGGTGTGAAATAAGGCTAATAATACTTTCTTTCTTATTGAAAGCCATATGATGGGCCTATATCTCGCCTTCTCACCTTTAAGACTTTTCAAGAGACAGACTAAAACTGGAAAAGCTTTTTTGATCAGTTGAAAAAGCGTTCATTCAAATCACGTCGCGTAGCCAGGAGGATGTTGCCATACTCCGTAAAAATGTCAGGACTTCTCTTGACTCAGGTTCTTAGATTCATCTAGTAGCATAGGTGGTTTCCTATGTTTTCATGAAAACAACTCCTCAAACACCCTCGTGTTGCATTGATTTTAGGCGGGTATAATTGATAAAAGCAGAAAAAGAATAAGCTATTGTTTTTTTCTTTTGTTTTTCCTACATGAGTATTGTAAAAAAACCTTTATTTTTTTATTTGTCGAGATCAGGGCAGTATATAAGCGTAGAATTTTTCGCGGCCGCGAAAAAGGGTACCATTTATGCGCAAAATTTTTTACCCATACAAGCTCATAAAAACTCGCACTTTGTGAGAAAAGCTGGAGAACAGAGAAAAAGATTATGGGTGTATGGATGGAGGAAGTTGCGTAAATTTTGTTTTATCTTTTTTAGCATTATTGAAGTTGGTGTTTTGTTGAATTGAATGAGGTTGAGCATACTAACCTTTCAAGAAAGAGGACAGGGGAGATGCAATTAAATTTTTTGAAATTTCCTCTCGATTCTTTTTTTGTGAGGGGATTCTTTTGGAAAATGAGCATTTACTGTTTTTAAAGCTCCATCTAAATAATTGGTAGCTTTTTCATTGAACGTTTGAGATAGCTGAATATCTCCTTCTTTTACTGCCTGTGTGGCTCTTTTTGAGAATAATTCTGCTAAAAATTCTAAAGCTTTATAACTTTCTGGGTGTTGAGCCTCTTTGAAAATCTCTAAGACTGTATTCAGAAGGGTCTCTGCAATCTCTAAACGACCCTCTAAAATGTAGTTTTGTCCAAGATCTCTTAGAATGCGTGCTGTTTCAATATGATTTTTGCCAAACTCTTTTTCATAGATGACTAAACCTTGATTAAGAAAGTCCTTCGCCTTTTCAAATTGGGCTAAATCTCTATAAACACTTCCTAAGGCAGCTAAAACAGAAGCTGTTCTTATATTCTCTTCCCCACAGGTTTCTTTGTGAATGATTAGCGTTTTTTCAAGAGTCGTTTTAGCTTTTTCAAGCTGTCCAACTTCCCTATAAATGTTACCTAAAAATACAGTGATCCAGCCAATATCTATATGATTTTCGGGAAGATATTGCTTGGCAATAATAACAGCTTCTTCAAGCAATAATTGAGCTTTTTCGTAGTATCCTAACTTCTCATAAGTATTAGCAAGAAACGTCAGCTGCCAAGCAATATCAAGACGATTTTTTAAAACGTGGGTTTTATGAATGAGAAGAGCCTTTTCCTGTAAGACTTTAGCTTTTTCGTACTGACCTAATTCAACGTAGGTGTTTCCTAGAAAAGCAGACGTTCGCGCAAGCCAAAAATAATGAGTTGGAAAATGTTTTTGATAAAGATCAAGGCTCTGTTCGAGAAAATTTTTAGCTTCCTCATAATTTCCCAAGACTGTAGAGGCATCTCCTAAATAGGTCAAAGCCCTTGCAATGTGAGGATGTACATCAGAAAAATACCTTTTGTAGGGTGTGATCCTATTCTTAATAACCTTTTGAGCATCTTCATGATTTCCTAGTTCCATATAAATAGTTGTGAGGTAAGCTAAAATGTTAATAATATGACGATGGTAAAGGTCAGAATTCTTTTCAAGTTCTACTAAGCTTTTTTCAAGGATTTGTTGTCCTTTTGTATAATGTCGAAGAGAATAGTACATTGCACCAAGCTTCCCTTCTACAAGGCTTTTCAGACTATTAGAAAGCAAGCTATGATGATGTAGGAATGTTTCGCAATGGATAAGTAAAGCCTTGATTGATGAAAGATCTTCTTCATCTGTAATAGAAGTCATGTGATCTGCTAAGGTATGAGCGATTGAGGTAAGAAGCTCATTTCTTTTCTCTAAATCTAATGTAGAGATAAAATAAGCTAAAATGATTTCTTGTGTACTTCGGTGAATTGAAAATGCAGCTGTAGAATGAGAAAGAACGGATTTTTCATTGGTAATAAGAGAATGTTTTTTTAAGTGATAAATAAAGCTATCAATAACCGCCTTATTTTTATAAGATTCTAAGAGATTTCTAGGAATATTTTGGGAATCTAATAAGCTAATGAGAGATAATAACATTTCAAAATCTTTATGAGATTCCATAAGGTGCTTTAGGGAAAGTGTAATGATGTTGTATCGTGTTTTTGTATACTCGCTGACTTCCTTTAATATTTTTTGTTGGATCAAGACAAAGTCCTTATTGTTTTCTTTAATTCTATCTAGATATTCATCGTAATAAATATTAACAGATCTTAAATAATAGGCAGCTATGGAAATATCCAAGGGGAAAGGAGGCAGTTTACTTAGAAAGTCCATGGTTTTTTCAATTTGATGAGCGTCAAACGGGAGTGATTTTTCATGGCTCATAATATTTGTAAAGAGGGTTAGGCTTTCTTGAGGAGTTAGTTCCTCCACCTGGAGTGTATGACGTATTGTATAGCTATTCTTAATGTGCTCATCTCGCGTTGTTATGAGAACGCGTCCTTTTCCCCAGCTGATAACGTCATTAGGAAAATATTTTTGTATGGCCGCAAAATTTTCAACGTTATCATATACAAGAAGCCAATCTGAATGAGATTTAAGTTTCTCTCTAATAAATTGAAGCAACTTGTTTTCTCTTTCAATAGGGTCTTTAATGGCTTGTAGGTCTTCTATAATTGTTTGGTTGTTATCTGCTTTAGCTAAAGCAATAGCGAGAGATTCAAAAGAAGAATTAAGGCTTTCCACTGTTTCAGCATTAATTTCCCAGATGATCGGCGCTGTTTGTTGGCTTTCGTAGTGGCGTGCGAGGGTTGTTTTGCCTGAGCCCCCTGGTCCCACAAGAGCAATTATCGAAATATCTTCCTGTTCCTTTAATTTATTGTGAATATGAGCAACAAGCCCAGGGCGATTAAGAAAAGAGAATGGGGCTGGCATGGCAAAGCTTGAGCGAATAGAAATTTTTTTGAGAGAGTTTCCCTGTTTTTTTTCTTGCGTAAACCACATTTCAGGACTTCCTATAAAATTATGTGTCGTAAGATAAACTGTAAGCATGCTTAGAAGAAAAATAAAAAATCCAAAAAGCTTTTTTTTATTTTTGAGAAAAATCGCAGCTTTATGGTCTGTTTTATTTTTTGTTAGAGTTTCTTCTATGGAGTCTTTAGATAATCTTAATTCAAAAAAATTACGCAATCCTTCATATTGCTCTCTAAAATTGATAAGAATTTTATCAAAATTAATAGTTGGAAGAAGTTTTTTAAGAATTTCAAAGACAGATAAATAGTAGCTTGATTGTTCGGAAATATCCAAAAAATCTAACTCAGAATGTTCCTTAAAGACATTTTTGGCGTCTCTTTTGCTTAAAAAAAGACGAAGAATAGGGCTTTTTTTGTTTAAAATTTCTATTTCGTCGTTTATTCCTGCTCCTAGGATATCGGCGTGAATGCTGACTTGTTTTAAATGATTTTTGAGATGATGACTAAATATACTCTTACGATTTTGGTCTTCCCCATAAACAATGAGGCAAAATGTTTTATCTGTTCGACTTAGCTTTGCAATTTCTTCTAAGCTTTTTTTAAAGGCAACGTGAATGATTAAATTTGCGTAATGCTGCTTTATGAAAGGAAATTTATGAGACTTTTCAATAAAATCAATGATTCCTTCTCGAGAGCTGCACCCAAGCTTTAAGATAATGTTACGAATGTGCGCGTTTACAGTATTAGGAGCAATGGCCAAAAGAGAGGCAATCTTGTTTGTTCCTCTCACATTTAAAAGACAGGAAATAACCTCAATTTCTCGGCGAGTAAAATTAACGTT
>JAIEOZ010000032.1 GCA_019750035.1 Alphaproteobacteria bacterium
CAAAATTTCAGAGCAGAGAAAAAAGACTATCTTATGAGTGAGATCCTAACAAAATTCACCTAGATGTCATCCCCGCGCAGGCGGGGATCCAGAAAAGCGTTGAAGTGAGAAGATGCTTTCTATGGCGAATAATTAAAATGTAACAAAGAAACTCCTCTTGAAAAAGTTATTTTGTATCAAATAGGGGTTGGATCCCCGCGTGTCAAGGGGATGACACCGCTGGATTTTATGAGTTGATCTCACAAAATTTTGTTCATGGAGCCTAATTCAGCGTTAGGAGCTATGTGAAGGCAGAGAAGGTGTTTACGTATGATTATCTTCTGCGGTGCAGTAGCCATCCTGCTATCATCACACTGATGGCGACACTTGTAATAATAATAGTGGCTAGGGCATTGATTTGAGGGCTTATGCCAAAACGAATGCTTGAAAAAATGACCATGGGGAGGGTGGATGAACCAGGACCAGAGACAAAGCTTGCAATCACAAGGTCATCTAAAGAGAGAGCAAAGGCTAAGAGCCATCCGGCTAATAACGCGGGAAAGATAAGGGGCAGTGTGATGGCCATAAAGACTTTTAAGGGACGAGCCCCTAAGTCTAGAGCAGCTTCTTCTAAGGAATGATCCATGTCGGCAAGTCGGCCTTTTACCAAAATAGTGACATAGGCCATACAAAGGGTTATGTGAGCAATCGTGATGGTTAAGATGCCTCTGCCTTTTGGCCATCCTATAGCTTGCTCAAGTCCGATAAAGAGAAGAAGGAGGGCCAGACCTGTGATTACTTCTGGCATGACAAGAGGAGCCGTTGTTAATATTCCAAAGAAGCTGCGTCCACGAAATCGTCCTAATCGGACAAGGACAACAGCAGCTAAAGTGCCAAGTATAACCGCTAATGTTGCGGCAGAAGTGGCAATTTGAAGGCTTACCCAAGCTGAATTAATCAAAACGTCATCTTGAAGAAGAGAGGCGTACCATTTTGTTGAAAACCCTTGCCAAACTGTGACTTGCCGTGAGGCATTAAAGGAAAAAATGATAAGCGTGATAATGGGAAGGTATAAAAAAACATAACCAAAAATCATGGACGTTTTTAAAAAAGGAGAAAGTTTATTCTGCATCCAAGAACCTCATTTGCCGTTCTTGTAATCGCTGGAAGATAGCAATAGGCGTAATCAATAAAATGAGCATTAAAACAGCAAGCGCTGAAGCCACAGGCCAATCGCGATTTGTAAAAAATTCATTCCATATGACCTTGCCAACCATTAAGGTTTCAGAGCCTCCCAAAAGCTCAGGAATGACAAATTCCCCGACGGCAGGAATGAAGACAAGCATGGAACCGGCTACGACTCCAGGCATGGATAAGGGCCATATCACGCGTAAGAAAGCTTGAAAAGGACGAGCCCCTAAATCGTAGGCCGCTTCGACAAGAGCATGATCGATTTTCTCGAGGGAAGCAAAAAGAGGCAAAATCATGAAAGGTAAATAACAATAGGTAATTCCTAAAATCGTTGCAAAAGTTGTATTGAGTAGGGGCAAAGGAGTCGAAATAATGCCGATTTTCATTAAGGTCGTATTTAAGAAACCACGTGGACTTAAAATGCCAATCCATGCGTAAACACGCAATAAAAAAGAAGTCCAAAAAGGTAGAATGATCATCATCAGTAAGACGGTTCGTAAGGAAGGAGTGGCCTTGGCAATCCCATAAGCCATAGGATATCCAATGCAGAGGCAGGCTACAGTTCCAATGATGGCGATCAATAAAGAGTCAAGATAAGTAAAAAGGTAAAGCGCATCTGTTCCAATAAATCCATAATTTGTAAGATTAAGTTTGATAATTAAAACGCCACCGTCGACCCATTCCGTTAGGGAGCCATAAGGAGGGAGCCCTAATTTCAAATCGGAAAAACTAATTTTCAGAACAATTAAAAAAGGAATGAGGAAAAAGAGAATGAGCCATGAATAGGGAAAGGCAATCACCCAAAAAGGGGAGGTAAAAGATTTTTGAGCGCGGCACCAAATGTGTTTCATGTTGTTAAAACGATGCTATTTTCTGCGCGCCAAAAGAGATAAACCTCATCATCCCATGTGACAGGTCTTTCAGCAAGACGAACAATGTTAGGCTGAGTTGCGAGGACGATTTTACCGCTGCTTAGTTCAACGTGATAAATAGAAACATCTCCGAGGTAGCCAATATCTTTTACAATTCCTTTTGTCGTGTTTCGCTTTTGCTCAGGTTCAATGGTTGTAATCATGATTTTTTCAGGACGGATGGCTACTTTCACTTGAGAACCAAGGGGAGCATCCCCTGCGTGACTTACATAAAGCTCACAATTCGCTTCCTCAGACTCGACAAGAACATGATCTGTTTCATCTTCGATAACACGGCCTTCAAACTTATTCATCGACCCAATAAAATCAGCGACATATTCAGAATGAGGATATTCGTATACTTCATTGGGGGTTCCAATTTGTCTTAAACGTCCGTGGTCCATAACGCCTAACCGAGTTGACATGGTCATTGCTTCTTCTTGATCGTGCGTCACCATGATAAAAGTAATTCCAACTTTTTCTTGGATGCCGACAAGCTCAAATTGAGTTTGTTCTCTAAGTCTTTTATCCAGTGCTGCCAGAGGTTCATCTAACAGCAAAAGTTTTGGTCTTTTGACTAAGCTGCGTGCAAGAGCGACACGTTGACGTTGACCTCCAGAAAGCTGGTGAGGATAGCGTTTTTCATATTTTTCCATTTGGACGAGCTTTAAAACGTCTTTGACGCGCTCTCTTATCTCAGCTTTAGGGAGGCGCTCTTGTTTAAGACCAAAGGAGATGTTTTGTTCCACCGTCATATGGGGGAAAAGAGCATAAGATTGAAACATCATATTGACGGGTCGATCATAGGCCGGCCGGCGCGTCATATCAACTCCATCTATATATATCTTGCCTTGACTCGGCATTTCAAATCCTGCGAGCATACGTAAAAGTGTTGTTTTTCCACAGCCTGAGGGACCCAGAAGAGAGAAAAACTCCCCTTGAAAAATAGACAAGGTCACATCATCGACAGCGGGACTTCCACTGAAATCCTTTGAAACACCTTCTAGGTGAATGTAGGGTTTAGCTTTGACGTCTTGCCAGGGTTCCAGGTCAATTTTTTTAGATTTTTGCACTCGTCATTCCTTGTTTCAGCGGCCAATTTTTACACGAGTCCATTCGCGTAAACGTAAACGCTCATATCGTGGGGTGTGAGTTTTGTCTATATATAATTTTTCTAAAGTTTCTTTTGAAGGATAAAGAAGGGGGTTTGTTCTAATCCTTTCTTTCGTAAAAGCAAAAGAAGCAGGGATACTATTGGCTAGCTCAAAGGCATTTGTGATTTGAGCAATGATATCTGGACGTAATAGAAAATTAATAAAGATATTGGCTTCGTTGACATGAACGGCATCTTTGGGAATGGCAAGAGCATCGATCCAAAGAGCGGTTCCTTCTTCTGGAATAATATAGTCTATTTCGATGCCACTCTCTTTACCTATTTGTTGAGCCAACAGAAGTTCTCCTGAATATCCTTCAACAATACAATATCCGCCGGAGAGGATATCCCCTTCAGAGGGAATAGCTTGAAATTTTTTAATAAAGGGTTTCACCGTTGCAAGAGTTTTACTGGCTTCCTGTAAATCTTCCAAGCTATCGGAGTTTGGGTCTTTTTTTAAATATTTTAAGACGGCAGGAAAGACGTCAACGGGTGAATCAAGCAGCAGTACCCCACAATCAGCAAAATGGGCAACAACTGCAGGATCAAAAAGCATGGAAAAACTCTGAAGGGGAGCTTGGGGAAAACGTTCTAAAATCATTTTTTTATTGATAGCAAATCCAGTTGTTCCCCATATAAAGGGAATGGCAAATTGGTTGCCTGGGTCAATTCCTTCCATTTTTCTTAACAGATCGATATCTAGGTTGGCTTTATTCGGGATCAGGGAAGATTGTAATGGTTGATAGATATGAGCTTCAAGTTGACGGGCAAAGTAGGGCCAAACAGTAACAAGGACAAGATCATATCCTGAATGACCAGCAAATAGTTTTGTTTCCATGACTTCTGCACTGTCATAGACATCATAATTCACTTTAATATCTGTTTCTTTTTCAAATTGATGTATGATTTCAGGCGTTAAAACATAAGCCCAACTATAAATATTCACGGTGCGTGAAGGCTTTGCTTGAAGGAAAGGACAAAGGAAGAGAGAGCACATCCAAACGATGAGGAACCAAAAGATCCAAGACGGCTTAGCATTTTGCATTAATGGGGTCATTTAATATCTAAGTTCCTTCATTTGCCTAATGTCGTCCGATTTCAGGGAGTAGGGTGGTGAAATGTGTGGGTTGAAGAAAGCCCACAGTTTTTCCTTTATGAGTGAGGATAGGAAAACGGGGTTCTAGTTTTTCGTAAAGATCCTCATCTAAGCAGCCTAAAGAGCGGAGAATAGCCAAGAAAGCAATTCTAGCAGCTTTATCGTTTCCATCATCGATTTTTAAGGCAATGCCAAAACCTAAAGAAGGGACGATACCCACGATAACGCCAGCTGCTCCTACTTTACTCAAGATCTGACCATGAGTTGCTTGAATCAGCTTTGTATCAAAACCATCGCTTCCTGCAATCATTTCAGGATAAGCTTGAATCGCAGAAAGAATGTGATGTATTGCTTTTTGGCGTGGATAATGGAGATGAGAAGGGTCAGCAAAGCGCGCCATTGCAAGGGCAATATTGTAAAGGGGAAAGGCAAAAGCAGGAATTCCACACCCATCAATCGCAAATGATGTATGGGAAAGATCTACGTCTGTCATTTCGCTTAAAGCTTGTTCGACACGTCGTTGTACAGGGTGTTCCCTTGCAGTATATCCTTCAAGGGCTTCATTTCTATAAAGGGCTGTTGTTAAAAAACCTAAGTGCTTTCCAGCGCAAGCATTATGCAAAACGGAAGGTTTTTTAAGGAGAGGTTGAACTCTTTTTGTTGATAAAGTGTAAAGAGGCGCGTGAATACCGCATTCTAAAATTCGCTCATCTTTCCCTAATTTGTTAAGCCACGTTTCCAGTGCGGTGATATGCATCTCTTCCCCGAAATGAGAGGCACAGGCGAGAGCAATGTCTTGTGTGGTAAGGTGGAAAGCCTCTTCAGCTCCACTTTCAATAAGAGGAAGCGCTTGAATAAGTTTGAGCGCTGATCTTCCCATAACGGGTTCATGAATATTCCCCCAACTGCGAATGACATGTCCTAACGGATCAATAACGACAGCGGCTCCTCGATGCTTTGATTCTTGGTAACGTCCACGCATCGCTTCAGCCATAATGGGATTGGGCATTGTCACTCTCCAAACTTATTGTCAATCAAACGGACTAAGGAAGCAACGGCTTGATCAGCATCAATACCTTCACCTTCTACCACTACAATAGATCCTTGTCCTGCTCCTAACATTAAAAGCCCCATTATGGATTGAGCGGATACACGTAAATCCTGGTGGCAGATGTAAGTGGTAGCTCGAAAAGATTCGGCAAGGTTGACGACTTGTGCTGAAGCACGAGCATGAAGCCCTTTGCGATTTTGAATGAGGGTTTTTTTCTTAATTATCTTGTGCATCAGGTTCTTTCAAAGCATGAGAAGCGGCATGAATATATTTTCGCCCAGCTTCTTGTGCTAAAAGAACAGCTTCACGAAGCGTCTTCGTTTTACGAACACTGGCAAGCTTAATGAGAAGGGGAAGATTCATCCCCGATACAATCTCCACATTCCTACCTTCGAGTAAAGAATGGGCTAAATTTGAAGGGGTTCCGCCAAACATATCTGTTAAAATGATGACTCCATTGCCTTCTTCAACAGTTTGAACAGTTTCCAAAATTTCTATACGTTTAGCTTCGATATCATCATGAGGAAATAAGCTAATGGTGGCAAAAGCGTCTTGCTCACCAACAATATGTTCAAGGGCTTTTGCAAACTCTTTCGCCAGATTTCCGTGGCTAACAAGAACAATTCCAATCATCTTACCTGGCTCTTTTTTAAATCTCTATGCTCTAATTTTACCCGTTTTTTTGTCGTTTGTAACCATTCTTTAAGCGTATTAGCGATAAAAACAGAACGATGCTGTCCTCCTGTGCATCCAATAGCAAGAGTTAAGTAGCCTCGCCCTTCTTCTTCAAAGCGGGGAAGGGAGAGGGACAAGAGAGACTTGAGAGAGTTTATAAGAAAAGGAAATAGGGGATCTTTTTGGATATAGTCTGCTACTTTTTGATCTTCTCCCGATAAAGCCCATAAGTCTTTTATATGGAAAGGATTTTTTAACAGACGAGTATCAAAAACCATATCTGCTTCTCGAGGCAATCCATGGCGAAAAGAAAAAGATGTAATGAAAATACTGAGGGAAGGCGCTTTTTTAGGTAGAAAAAAACACCGGAGTTGTCTTTTTAAATCTGAAGGTATAAGCAGGCTTGTATCTATAACGAAATCTGCATGTGCTCTAAGGTCAGACACTAATTCACGTTCAAGACAAATGCCGTCGATGACACGGCGATCTTGGGCCAAGGGGTGCAGTCGTCTGGTTTCATTATAACGACGTACCAAAACATCGTCATCACAGTCAAAAAAAAGGAGTTTGGTGTTAAGAAGAGGATCTTGGATAAGCTTAGAAAATTCTTGCAAGAATTGCTCTGAAGAAAAATCTCTGGTTCGTACGTCAACAGATATCGCTAGAGGTTGAGACACTTTATGCCGAGCTAGCGCCACGAGCTCTAGAAAAACGAGAGGGAGATTGTCAATTGTCTCATAGCCCATATCTTCTAATGTTTTTAACGCGAGAGAACGGCCTGAACCCGACATTCCTGTGATCAGGAGAATAGGTTTTCTTGAAGTATTAATTGATAAAAAACCCATTTTTATACCTGGATGCTAAGAATAAAATGTTCTTTTTTCTATAATACAAGATCTGCCTTTTTTTCAAGACTTTTAGGAACGTGGATGCCCATTTTCTCAGCAGCTCTAAGATTAATATGAAAAACTAATTGTTGAGGATTTTGAATAGGGATTTCCTTAAGAGACGTTCCTTGAAGGATTTGACGCACCATTTCAGCTAAAGCAAGACCTGATTCACGCCAATTCACGCCATAGGCTGCAACGGCACCTCGTCGAACAATATCTGTGTCGCTTCCAAAGATAGGGATTTTATTGTGAATGCCAATTTTAATAATAGATTCTAAGGCTGATATAACCGTATTATCCGTTGGAAGAAGGATCGCATTAACCTTACCGACGAGGGTTTTCGTAGCCGTTGAAACTTCGCTGCTCTTAGAAACGGTAACTTCCACAATTTTAATATTTTGCTGCTCTGCAATATCTTTTATGCCTTGGACTTGTTTTTGAGAATTGGCTTCTCCTGAGTTAAAAATAACACCAATCGTTTTAATATCGGGAATAAAAGCTTTTACAAGGTCAATTTGTTGTTGAGGAGGAACAAAGTCTGTAAGACCCGTCACATTATTATGCCCTGTAAGCTTTGCGGCAACAGGATCTGAGACAGCTCCAAAGACGATAGGAATGATGGTTGTAGCGGCTGCCGCGGCTTGTGTCATGGGAGTTGAAAATGTTACAATGACAGTGGGGTCAAGGCTGGTAAGTTTATGGGCAATTTGTACGGCTGTTGTTGGGTTGCCTTGTGCATTTTCATAGATCCATATCAAATTTTTCCCCTCCACAAAGCCTTTTTCTTCTAAGCCCTGCTTTAGGCTTTCTCGAAGCACGTCGAGAGCGGGATGTTCTACGATTTGACCTACAGCTACTAGGTATTTCTCTTGCGCGAAGCTCTCGTTTCTCCATCCGAAAAGGGCAATTAAAAACCAATAAAAGAAAAATTTCATTTAGCTGTTCCTTCTGTAGATAAAGGGAGGGAGGAGCAGGTAACTTTCAATTTTTCTGCTGTATGAGGGTTAATCGACATTTTAAGACCTTTTGCTTTTTCGACAGGAATTTCGGAGGGCTTTTTTCCTTTAAGGACATCTGCAACCATTTCGCCAATCTGTTGGCCCATTTGTTTTTGATCATAAGCATAAGCTGCTAAGGCTCCTCGGTCGACAGACTCAGGATCACTGACGAAAAGGGGTTTTTTAGCATCTAAACACGCCTTGATCAACGCCTCGAGTCCTGAAACAACCGTGTTATCGTTTCCGATAAAGATTGCGTCTACTTTATCCACAAGGCTATGCGCAGCGGCTTGGACATCTGCTGATTTAGGCGCAGCAGCAATAACGACTTTAATATTTTTTTCTTGAGCTAAGGTTTTAAGTTTTTCAAGGAAAGTGACATTGTTTACTTCCCCTGGGTTGTAGACAACCCCTAGAGTTTTAAGATTAGGGATGCAGCCTTCAATAAAATCTAATTGTTCTTGAAGGGGAGGGGTATCAGCCACACCTGTTACATTACCACCTGGATGTTCTAAGGAAGAGACTAATTTTGCTGTCAAAGGATCACTGATTGCAGCAAAAACGATGGGTGTTGTTTTGACTTGCTGAACAATGGGTTGGGCTGAAGGTGTTGAAATAGGGACGATCGCGTCAAGGGGAAGACCTGCTAACTTTTGCGCAATTTGGACAGCTGTTGCGGGGTTTCCATGGGCATTTTCAAAGACGACAGTTAGGTTTTCACCTTCCCTAAATCCTTTTTCAGCTAGACCTTCTAAAATCCCTTCTCGAATGGCATTTAATGAGGGATGATCTACGATTTGAGTTATTCCAATCGTTTTATGGGCGTAAAGGGCTGAGGAACAGAAAAGATGAAGAAAAAAAGCAGTAGTTTTAAGGCGTTTTTTTAAGGTGTTTAAATGTGTCATGGTTTTCTCTCGTTGGCAAAAGTTGGTGAAATAAAATTGTGGAATAATAATATGAGGTCCACCAACGCCAATAAGGAGAAGCTGTATAAAAATTAAGCACTGTATTTTTCATAGCAATCTCCTCGTCTGCCTTATAACCTTAAAGGGATTTTAAAAAGAAAGAAAGGCGGAAGTCAAGAAGTTAATGTGGTAAAATTAGAGAGGCTTTGAGGCCTCCATGTTGCTCTGAAGAGGAGAGTTTTATATCACCACCGTGACTTTGAGCAATATCACGAGCAATAGTAAGGCCCAACCCTACGCCACCTGTAGCCATGTTTCGAGAGGGGTCTAACCGAAAAAAAAGCTGAAAGACTTCTTCAAATTTTTCCTCAGGAATTCCGGGTCCATTGTCTTCAACAGATATGGTAAGATCCTCTCTGTCTATCGTGGTTGAGATCCAAACTTCATGACCATAGCGCGAAGCATTATTGATAAGATTTGTGAGGCATCTTTTTAAGGCTTGAGGTTTAACACATAACTGCAGGAGGGGATGGGATGTGTAATGAACTGTTACATCAGGTTGAGCTCGACCATTTATAGCATCTAGAAGAAGCTCATCCATGTCAATCTCACGTGTTTCCTCAAGTCCATCGCCTCGCGCAAAAGACAAATAGCCTTCAAGCATATTGCTCATTTCTTTCACATCTTTTTGAAGACCTTCGACTTCAGTGATGGGAGGCATCATGGCAAGTTGTAGGCGCATACGTGTTAAAGGGGTTCTTAAATCATGAGAGACACCCGCAAGCATTTCTGTTTTTTGGGTGAGTTGTCGATGAAGGCGTTCTTTCATACCTAGAAAAGCTTGAGCAACTTTACGAATTTCGATCGACCCCTCAGGTTTAAAGTTTGGAAACGAACGTCCTTTGCCGAATCTATCGGCAGCGATAGCAAGCCGACGGAGAGGCTTTACTTGATTGTGCATAAATATAGAAGCAATAATTAAGAAAAAAGCTGATGTTCCTGCAACCCACATAATAAAGAGGTAAAAACTTTTACTATAAAGTCGTTTGCTAGGAGTTATGAGTTCTAAAACGCCTCCTTCAACGTTAGCTTTAATGATGATATCTTTTGTTGTAATATTAAATGTATAAGGGGTAAAAATATGCTTTTTAAGGGCTGCATCTAAAACACTCTCTTGCCATTGATCAGGAATGAGAGGTTGGACAGTTTGATTCGGAATAAACTCTGTTCTTATTTTTAAGTGAGTTCCCACTAAAAATTTATAATAATTATCATTATCAGGCTCTGAGTTATAAAGAGCAATAATTGTAGCCGCTTCCCCGGCGATGGTGTTGGCAAAGGCTTTTGTCACAGTATCCCAGTGATTGTCAAAAAAAACATAAGTTGAGAGGGTTTCAACAAGGACTAAAGGAGCCATTAAGATAAGGAGTGATCTCCCAAACATACTTTTGGGGAGATAGGTTTTTAAGGTCTTAAAAGGATGAGTGAGAAAATACTTCATGCGTCTGGAATGAGGATATACCCTTTCCCGCGAACCGTTTGAAGGTAACGAGGAAGTTTAGGGTCAGCTTCAATTTTTTTTCTCAACCGAGTGATTTGGACATCAATCGTTCGAGGATTTAAATCCCCTTCATATTCTGCAATTAAGTCTTCTCGTGTCAGAGGCTTGCCCCGATGTCGTGCAAAAATTTTTAAAAGAGTACTCTCCAGGGTTGTTAAAGCTATGGGAATGCTCTCTCGTTCGAGTTGATTAAACTGCAAATTGTAGGTGACTTGTCCGAGAGAAAGGATTGTATTCTCATTAGCCCCCCGACTGCGTCGTAAGATTGCTTGGAGACGAAGCAGAAGTTCGCGAGGATCAAAAGGTTTTGAAAGATAATCATCGGCCCCACGGCTAAGTCCGGTGATTCTATCTTCGGTTTCTCCCATGGCAGTGAGCACAAGGATCGGGATATCTCTAAAGCGCACGGGACCGTTTCGTATAGATTCTGTTAAAGAAAAGCCATCTTCCTCTGGCATCATGACATCCACAATCATTAAATCAAAAATAAAAATTTTCATAAGCTCACGCGCATGAGTCGCTTGTCGTGCTGTAGAAACGAAAAAACCATTATCAACGAGAAACTTACGTAAAAGATCTCGTAAGCGTTCGTCGTCATCAACCAGTAAGATGTGAGTCTTTGCCATTATCATGTGTGCAGTATAAAGTATCTTTCATAAATGAAAAGAAATTTACCATAGAGATATCGTTATACATATGCTATCAGACGATGCAATAAATATAGGAATAAGGAGTCAAAATGGCTGATTATGATATTGTTCTTGTTGGAGGAGGTCCCGGTGGGTATGTAGCTGCTATTCGGGCAAGTCAATTGGGGTTTAAAACAGCTGTTATAGAAAAGGAGCATATGGGTGGTATTTGTCTCAACTGGGGATGTATACCTACAAAAGCTTTGCTGCGGACATCTGAGATTAATCATTTACTTCATTCCTTAGAGGCTTATGGCTTTAAAGCTGAAAAAGTTTCTTTTGATCTCAAAAAAATTATTGATCGTTCTCGAGGTGTTGCAAGTCAGCTTGCAAGTGGTGTTCGGCATTTGATGAAAAAAAACAATATAACGGTTGTTGAAGGCACAGCTCAAATTAAGGGTCGACAGGGGACCGAAATTGAACTTCTCATTGATGGAAAAACCTTACTCAAGGCGCCTCATGTTATCTTAGCAACAGGAGCTCGTGCCAGGCAACTTCCAGGGTTTGAGGCCGATGGGAAATTGGTGTGGACCTATAAAGAAGCCATGGTTCCAGAGAAAATACCCGAATCCCTTCTGATTGTTGGATCCGGGGCGATTGGAATGGAATTTGCAAGTTTTTATCGACTCATGGGAGCAGAGGTCACAGTCGTTGAAGTTCAAGATCAAATTCTCCCCATTGAAGATAAAGAAATTTCAGCTTTTGCAAGGAAATCTTTTGAGAAGCAAGGAATAAAAATTCATACGTGTTCTACGGTTAAGTCCTTAAAGAAAAACAAGAATTCTGTGGAAGTTGTTTTAGAAGTCAATGGAAAGGTTCAAGAAATTACTGTTGAGCGAGTGATTGTGGCTGTTGGGATTGTTGGGAATACAGAGCACTTGGGCCTTGAGAAAACAAAGGTCAAGATTGAGAAAGGTCATATTGTTACAGATGAGTGGGGGGCGACGGCTGAGCCTGGGATTTATGCTATTGGTGATGTAGCTGGAAGTCCGTGGCTTGCCCATAAGGCCAGCCACGAAGGTGTTGTGTGTGTTGAAAAAATTAAGGGGCTAAAAACAGTTCATCCGATGAAAAAAGAAAATATTCCAGGATGCACTTACAGCTATCCACAAATTGCAAGCGTTGGTTTAACAGAAGAAAGAGCGAAGGCCACAGGCAAGTATGACCTTAAAGTGGGTCGTTTTCCCTATCTTGCAAATGGCAAAGCCATTGCTATGGGTGAACCCGAAGGTCTTATCAAAACTATTTTTGATGGGAAAACGGGTGAACTTTTAGGCGCGCATATGATTGGTGCTGAGGTTACAGAACTGATTCAGGGCTTTTGTTTGGCAAAAAGCCTGGAAGCTACTGAGGCAGAAATTATGGATACGATCTTTCCTCACCCAACTCTTTCTGAAGCTATGTATGAATCTGTTCTGGATGCTTTTGGGCGGGTCATTCATTTTTAAGTAAAGGATAGGCGTTGTGGCAACACTCCTCAAAAAGCCAGATTGGATTCGTGTAAAAGCACCGGTTTCAAAGGAATACCAGGAAACACGTGATTTAATGCGACGCCAAAAGCTTAATACTGTGTGTGAAGAAGCCGCATGCCCTAACATTGGGGAGTGCTGGGCAAAAAAGCATGCAACGGTTATGATCCTGGGAAGTGTTTGCACGCGTGCCTGTACGTTTTGTAATATTAAAACGGGACGACCTGATCTTTTGGATCCACATGAGCCAGAAAGGGTAGGGGAGGCGATTGCGGCAATGGGCCTTCATCATGTGGTAGTGACTTCAGTAGATCGGGACGATTTAGATGATGGAGGGGCCAATCACTTTGCGCAAACGATTGGGGCCATTCGCAAAAAAGCGCCTCAAACAACGATCGAAGTTTTAACCCCTGATTTTTTACGAAAAGAAGGCGCCCTGCAGATCGTCGTTAAAGCTCGCCCTGA
>JAIEOZ010000302.1 GCA_019750035.1 Alphaproteobacteria bacterium
TTTTCTAATTGGGTATAATAAATATACCAATTCATTTCCATTCAAAAATTTATAATCATACGACAAGCATCATAATCCAATCTTTCTTTCTATGCGCATGAGGTGTGTCTCTTGTGCCGGGTGTCGTAAATCAAGGCGTCGGACGAGGCGTACTTTCATTATATCGTTGATGAGGAACCATAGGAGCGCATAACCCCATATGCCCAGCGCATACATCCAACCAATGGGTTCCATGAACCAGCCATACACAGCTGCCAAGGTGCCAAATACTTGGGTGATTTCTACCGTCATAAAGAAGTTCAACGATGGCCAAGGACGTTTCCACACCCAGCTATAATCTCGCGTGATATAAATCGTCAGATGCCCTGCGACCAATAATTTGAGGAAGATGAGAGTCTGCACCATAGGACGTGGCAAATGCAGCACATATTCGATATACCAGAACAACAAAAAAGTGGAGATAACGCCAATCACTCCCAGTGCTGTTGCCACTATTAAGACACGATGCATGTTCCAACGCACAGGTTTCTTTGCTACATCTGCATTATCAAAAGCAATCATCATGATCGGAAAGTCATTCAGTAGCGCCAAGAGAACAATCATGATCACCGTTACGGGGTAAAAGTCGAATATAAGGATAGACAAGGTCATGAACAACAGAACACGTATGGTTTCAGCAATGCGGTAAGTAGCGTAGCTAAGCATGCGGTGAAAAATACGCCGTGCTTCAGCTATGCCCTCTATGATAACTGAAATGCCTGGTGCTGTGAGCACAAGATCAGCAGCAGCACGAGCTGCGTCCGTCGCACCGGATACGGCAATACCCACATCGGCTTGCTTAAGGGCAGGCGCATCATTGACGCCATCTCCCGTCATACCAACGATGTGGCCTTGTTCTTGCAACCGACAGACAATTTTGTATTTATGTTCAGGAAAGACTTCGGCAATGCCATCAGCATGATCCAGGGCATGATCGAGAGCTTCTCTTCCAATGCCATCGCCAAACAGAGCGGGCGCAGTTACAATATTTTTTCCTAAATGCAATTGAGCCGCAATCTGACGAGCGATGGCGTCATGGTCACCCGTCAGCATCTTGATGTCAATGCCCATACCCTTGGCTTCGTCCAGTGTAGACGCGGCATCCTCTCGTGGAGGATCGAATAATGGTATCAACCCTCGAAATTCCCAGGTATTCTTATTTTTACGTGCCACACCAATCGTGCGGTAGCCCTTGGCAGCAAAGGCATTTACTTTAGAAGACACCTCTTTACCACTTCCGCACATTTTTGCAATAATTTGTGGTGCTCCTTTGGCTAGATAGAATGTTATTTTCCCCTTGCATATTTCCGCTAACGTATGTTTTTTGATCGGATCAAAAGGTTCTAAACGGATAATTTTATACTCTTCCGGTAATTTTCCTGCTGCCTTAATGATAGCACTATCGATCGTATCGGCACTTTCACTGCTGCTGGAAAGTGCACCTTCATAGAGGAGATCTGTCTTATCGACTCCCGGCGCACACCACGATTCACCAACAGTCAGCTTATTTTGTGTTAATGTACCTGTTTTGTCAGCGCAAAGCACATCCATCCCTGCCAACTCTTCGATAGAAACCAACCGTGATACGATAGCCTTCATCTTCGCGAGTTTCTCAGCACCGACTGCCATTGTCACTGACAATACTGCAGGAAGGGCAACTGGAATTGCTGCAACTGTAAGAATAAGGCAGAATTGCAATGTTTCTAAGAACGACGTGTGCCGAAACAGAGCGGTTACGAGAATCAATGCGACAAGAACGATGGTCACATAAATTAAGAAATCGCCGATCTTAAGAACGGCACGTTGAAAGTGGGACACGGCACCTGCTGTTTCCACTAGCTTTGCCGTTGTTCCGAAGTAGGTATTGCCGCCCGTTGCAGTGACAACACCTTGCATCTGACCTAGTCGTACGATAGAGCCGGAATAGGCAGTATCGCCAATTTTTTTATCTACTGGAAGAGATTCACCCGTCAACTGGGATTGATCAACACTTAAGTAATCTCCAGATTCAAGGGTCATATCAGCAGGAATGATATTGCCTAAACGAAGGAAGACCATATCTCCTGGTACCAATTCGCGTGCTGGAATATCCCTCCATTTTCCCCCTCGCAGTACGCGTGCCGTCAAGGCTAACTTGGCCTTAAGGAGTTCAATGGCATTATCCGCCTTATGTTCTTCCCAGAAGCCCACACTTGCATTGACGAACAACAAGATGGCAATGATGGACAAATCCCACCAGTGATGCACAATAGCGGACAGAAGTGCCGCTGCTTCGATCATCCATGGGATAGGGCCCCAAAAATAAGCAAATAGTTTCAATAGTGGATTCTGTCGTTTCTCAGGAAGAGCATTTTCTCCATATTGTTGGAGACGGGAAGCGGCCTCATCCTCGGTTAGCCCTGGGGAGAGGTTTGTTTTTTTGTTATCGGACATATATCCTCTACTCCTAAACCACCTTTGCCTTATATCGATCTTTCATAAAGAACAGGGCACTTGCTGAAATAAGAGAAGCAAGTCCTAAGTACAAGGCAGGAGCTGCATTATTGTTTGTGAGGTGAATCAGGCCCGTTGCGATAAAAGGTGCCGTTCCACCAAATACAGCCATACTGATACTATGGGAGATAGAAAGACCAGAATAGCGTACCGTTAAAGGAAACAGCTCAACCAAGGTTGCTGGTATGGGAGCAAAGAAGATGCCCATGATAAAAGACAGAGCTACTTGGGCGAGAAGAGCACTTGTAAAATCGCCTTGAAGAGTTAAGAAAAGGGGGTACGCAAAAAACGTAAAGGCTAGCGCCCCTGAAATCAAAACTGGTTTCCGACCCATCTTATCCGAAACCCAACCAAAGCAAAGAATAGAAATTCCCATCACGACCATGCTGATCGTTGTCATCATAAGACTTGTGACCATATCGATTTTTAGAAAGGCTGTCAGAAAGTTATTAATAAATGTCACGATGAGATAAAAGCCAATGGCAAGAGTCAGCTCAATGGTGACCACATAAGCAATTGTTTTAGAATGATGCCTAAAAAGTTCTTTGAGAGGAGACGCATATTCCTTGTGATGTTTTTTGGCTTGAGCAAATTGTTCCGGCTCATGCATCACACGACGCATCATGGATCCTATAAATCCTCCCACCACGCTTAAGAGAAAAGGGACTCTCCATCCCCAAGCCAATACTTGATCATCAGAGAGAACGTAGCATGTGAATGTCGCAATAGCCGAGCCTACTAAAATTCCAACAAGAAGACTAAAAACGACCCAACTCCCAAAAAGTCCTCGGTTACCCTGTTGCGCATTTTCAACCACAAAGACCATGGACCCCGTAAACTCACCACCCATGGAAAGCCCCTGAGCCAAACGGATAAGCGTTAAAAGAAGGGGAGCTAACCATCCAATTTGCTCATAGGTGGGCAATAAGCCAATGAGCGTCGTTGGAATGGCCATAAGGTAAATCGACCATAATAGCGCCTTTTTGCGCCCAATTTTATCTCCGATATGGCCAAAAATGGCACCCCCCAGAGGACGCATGATAAAACCTGCTGCAAATACACCAAAAGTGGCGAGGAGTGACGCAACCATACTGAACTTGGGAAAGAAGAGAGCCCCTATGGTTGTGGCAAAATACCCATAAAGAGCAAAATCATACCACTCAAGCGCATTTCCAATCATACAAGAGAGAATCACTCGTTTGAGGTAGCTCCCCTCTGAAGGAACATTTATGGATTCATAGGTAAGGGTTTTACTGGTCATGGGTCCTCTCGAAATTAAAGGAAAGGCATTGACACCTTTCTTTTTTGTTTTTTCTAAAAGTAAGTGTGGAACGATCTCTTTAAAATTTGGTTAAAGATTGAGATAAGAAAAAATCCGAATTTTTATGAAGTCGACGAGGAAGAAATAAAAAGCTGTGGACATAAATAACCCCAAAATTAAAGGAGGACTAAGAGGAGCACATTAAGTTTACAATAAAAATGTCCATAAAGGTCACAAAGAGAAGCCAATTTGAGGGCCTTGAATGCCAAAAATGTTGCCTCTCCCTGACAAGAGATAGATGTTCCCTTGTCCAGTAAACACAAAGGGTTAAAAAGACTAGAGTTTGAATCTCTTTTAAGGAAAGGTGGAGAAAATCTTTCCCAAAGAGAAACACTGAGAATGAAAAAAATGGTGAAGCCATTCAAACGCGCGTTAAAGAGGGGCTAAACGCGTTTTTAGAAAAGGGTAAAGAGAATCAATAGAAAGGATAACAATGGAAAATTATCTTTTTTGGTTAATCCATTTCCATGCTTCTTCAAACTGATTGCTTTTAAAATGCTTAAGCTTAATTTTAAAGAAAAGACTTGAAATCTTCATGAGCGGAGACATCCACCACTGGTCACCTACAGTTGCCATTCGGTCGAAATCATTGAGATGATGTATCCCAAATTTATAGTCATCCCAAATGGCTTTACCCTCAATCTTCTTCATGTCTCGCATATCACAGATGACACGAAAAAGCCCCCCTTTGTTGAGTTCTTTTTCAAGTGTGGGGATGACTATTTTTTGATAATCCATATGCGTGACAACATCTTCGCATTTGAAATGTATGAGTTTTTTATCTTCACCAGGTATGATTTGAATCATCTTCTCTGTCCTTTCTCATTCTTAATGCCCATAGCAAAATGAAACTGTTTAAGGCTAACAGTTTCATTTTATTTAGAGTATATATTTAATTGATTAATGAGGTTTTAATTTCTACATTGACATTGAAAAGTCTCTTTCCTTTTGCCTCGAGATCTCTTGCTGAATCTGCTGTTTTTGAACCTCTAACAAAGCCTTTTTTTGCATTTTGAAGAGGTCACGCTCATGTGAGATCGAATGCCTATCCCTTATAGCACCGTTCTCTGAACATGGAGTCTCCGTTCATACGACGTAGGTAAGTGAGGTTGTGAGAACCAATGTCTTTTTCATGGAAATCGGGGTATTTTTCTTCAATCTGGTGAGCGACTTGTTGGCATTATTTTCTTAGGCGATCTTTGCAAAGGATCTGAGCAAGCGGCAACAGAAGCTTTAGAATCAATATGTCACAAAAGCTGCTAGGGTTTAGCCCTATTTGGGAAACTCTAGGAAAATGACGCACGAATTGAGGCAAAAGTCATTTCTTGCATTTAGATTTTATCTTTATTCATTTTTATGAAAAAAAGATTGCATTTGCTTTTATAATAAAATATAAGTGTTATTCATCTTAGTAAAAAGAAAGACACCACATGATAGAGCTCAATGAATCTTTTGCATTTTTAGCCATGACTTCTGAGATTGTTGCTGCATACGTTTCTAGTCATAAAATGGAGCCGCAAGAGCTGCCAGCCTTTATTCAACTCGTTCATCACAGCTTGTGTCATACAAATGAGAAAAGTTCTTTTTATTTTTCCACAGCAAAAGAGCCGGCCGTTTCCATTGAAGACTCTATCACACCGGATCATCTTATTTGTCTTGAAGATGGGAAACTTAAGAAAATGCTTAAGCGCCATTTAAAAACAACATATAATTTGACTCCTGACCAATACCGTGAGCGATGGGGATTGCCTTCAAACTATCCGATGGTTGCGCCCAATTATGCCAAAACCAGAAGTTCAATTGCAAAAAATATAGGACTTGGATCTCATAAGAAAGATAAGAAAAAAGTCGCTGCGTAGCAAATAGATAACGTGAGTACTTATCACCCGAATTATGGATTAAGAATAATGCAACTAAAAAAAGAATTGATCAAAATTGATAAGCCCTTCTTTTAAGCTCTTTTTCTAATATCTTCAGCGGTAGAATCTATCCAAAATTCTAGCGGAGTCAGAAGAAATGTGTCAATTGGAACCCCCTCTCCACCCACTAAGAGATTTTGTTGAGGATGATATATTTGGCAGAATGCTTCAACCCCTCGAAAACTTACTCCTTTTTCAGTGCTTTTGATCATAAGTGTTAAGATTTTTTCACCTTTTCGAATGACAAAATCTACCTCTTTACTTCCCTCTTTCCAATAGAATATTTCGATTTTATTACCAAGAGCTGAATTTATTAAATGCGCTCCTATAGTACATTTTACAAGATTTTTCCATATTTCTCGATCTTGTTGTATACTTTCAAATGAAAGATGGCTTTGAGCAGTTGTTAAAGCGGTATTAAAAACTTGAAGTTTAGGGCTAGAAGCTTTTTGAACTAATCTATCTATGGAGAATTTTTGCAAGCCTGCGACAAGGCCAGCTTCTGAAAGCAACTTAAGATAATGAGCTAATGTAGAGGCATTTCCTGCATCTTGTAGTTGCCCTAGCATTCTCTGATAAGAAAGAACATGTCCTGTAAAATGGCACCCTAACTCAAAAACACATCTTAAAAGAGCTGGCTTATGAATACGGGTCATTAACATAACATCTCTGGAAATACTCGTTTCGATGATCGAATCAATGATATATTGTGACCATCTTTCTTCATCTTCAATTAACAAAGCTGCTCCGGGATATCCTCCAAAAAAGATATATTGCTCAAGCGTAAAATTAAAGGCTTCCCGACATTCTTGAAATGACCAATGGGGAATGGGAATGACTTCAAATCTGCCAGCTAAGCTTTCCCCTAGTCCTGTTTGGATCAAAAGGGTGGCCGATCCTAATAGCATGATTTTTAAGTTCAAATTGTAAGAGCTGTCTTCATCCCAGAGTCTTTTTACAGTATCGGACCAGTAGGGAATCTTCTGGATCTCATCTAAAATCAATAGAGCTCCTAGAGTATTATTGGGTTGTTGGGCTAATTGACGTCCAATTTTCCATTGTTGTTCGATCCATGCAGCATCGTGTAAAAAACTGCCGTCCGCCGTCGCATAGTGAGACGGAAAAGAAAGAGATTTTTTCACTTGAAGAGCAAGTGTTGACTTTCCCACCTGTCGGGGACCCGCTAAAACTTGCATGAAGGTTCTTGAGCCTTCTATCCTTTTCATAACTTTTTGATAAAATGGACGTTTAAACATACTCTCTCCCTGTTCTTTAAGACTACTATTGAGCAAATTTGTTCATTATATCAAACAAATTTTGTTAAAAGGTCTTCGAATTTGGCTAAGGGTTAAGAAAAGTATGCAGCATTAACTTAAAAAGCCGTTGAGTTCTCTCACCGATAAAAGCCTTTGATATGACTGCTTCTTGTGGGAGGAACCATTCACCTTTTTGATGAATCACCATTTCAGGTCAGATTGAATACAGTGTCAACTTTACTCAATTCTCGTTGCGATTGAGACAAAAGACTCTCAATTTTTCTGAGAGAGTTGCGTACCAAAAACGATTTAGAAATTCTTGGCAATTTAGTATATTATCTAAGGGTGCAGCTATCAAAGTCCACGCGGGTTGACCTATTAAGCTCGTTGCAAGTTCAACCATGAGGGATCAATTGCATCTTTGCTTGGAATTTCCAAAGTAACATTTTCTACCGCTCCGTTGTTATTTGAACCACTTATGGGAAAGCGTCGTTTAAAAATATAGAATCTCTGCAAAATTATTCATTCCTTAAACTAACCTTATATCTTAGTTTTAGAAAGTTGTTGAGAGGGCAGAATTTGCATATTCTCCTCCCCTCAACAGAAAATTTCTAACTAAATTACTTTGTCACCAATCTATTTTTAATAATTCCTAAAATAAGAGCTGCTACTGCCTGAACCAGGACTCCTTGGAAGTCCATAAGGTTTTCTTTCTGAACTCTCCAATCTTAAAGATCCTAAACTCGAACCTAAATCCTTAATAAGTGGGAGAGTTTTTTGTAGTCTTCCTGTGGAACACCCTAATAATGTTGATTGATCTTTGTCTTCTTTTAGACATATTTGAGGAAGAGAAAGAGGGTTAGTGAGATCAATTTGTTGGCGTAAAAAATTACTATGGACAAGATCCCAAGGGAGTCTTCCTTCTTCTCTTAAACTCCTTCCAAAATCAATAAAAGATGCTAATTCTGAACTTCGTGTAGCCCTTAGGAACGATTTTCTAACTGTATCCGTCGTATTTTTCAAAAGTAAATCAAGGCTGAGTGGATTTATAGCGTGTCGTCCACGCTCTACATTAAAAAAATCAGCAAGGGTTCCATAAATAGCCCGCGTTAATCTCTCAGAAAGATCGTGCTGTTCACAAGAAGGAAGAACCGAGAGATCTGTACACTGAGAAGCATCACGATCAACTATTTTTTCTCCAATAATGGATAGAAAGGAAGACTTGTGGAGGTTTCCTTCTGTTTTTTCTAGTACTTTTTGTCTTAACTCAGAAAAACTAAGTACTGAAAAAAGAGCTGTTACGTCTCCAAAAGATTCATGAAAGGCTTTTCTATCGGATGAAGGTGACTGCCATAAATCAGGACGTAAAACATTTAGAACATAATGACCCGTTTCATGTGCAACGATGTCAAAATATTGAGATGTATATTTTGAATTTTCTGAACTAACTGGAAAAAAACAAAGAACATGTCCTCTCCTATTATCATAAAAGGCATTGTTTTTAAAATCGTCATATTTTAATTCAGGGTATAATTCGGAAAATAAAGAAGGGGTCATATGCGGGTAAACTCGTATTTTCCCTCGCTTGAGTGCTAATCCAGGTAGGTCGTTCTCATACATATTTAAAACAGACCAAATAGTTCCAAAAGTTGAAACAGAATCGAAGAAAGCTGTTTGATCTACACCAATGTGTTTAATATCCTTTCTTCTTCCACTAACAATAATTTGTTCAGAATCTCCAGGAAATCTATGTGGATAACTTCTATTGTTAATACTTGGAATTAATGTATTTGTTTTTGCGTCCACTGAATATAAAATAAAATTATCATCGTTGTCTTTAATAGCAAAGTCCTTGCGGTTGTTTGTAATAACCTCAATATTCTCCCCTGCTGGACCATCTTGAATATCTTTGGGAATACTTATTCTAAGCTTCAACCCTCCCACTGTTTCATCATCTTGAGCTCGGATAAGAAGCTCTGTTTTTATACAAAGAGCACTAAAATTAAGATAAAAAAGGCTTATAAGGCATAAAAAAATACTTTTTTTCATTTGTTTTCTCCTTAAACTAGTGAAGTTAACTACAATTTTTTTAATTTTAATGTGTTTTGATAGGCCGTTTAAAAGTAGAAAATTCGTTGACCACAAGAGCGGAGAGTTGATCTCCGCTCGCGAGCTTCAAATACTTAACCATGATCTGTTTTATTATATTTGGGATTTTCCCCTTTATGGCTTTTTCTGTAACTTTCTAAGGATTTTTTTTCTAGTTTGAGAGCTCCCGCACGCGTTTTTGCTTTTCCTATTTTTTTCATATGAGTAAAGACTTTTCCATCTCTCAAATGTTCTGACTCTCTACGCTGAAGATTGTTCGTCTGTCCTCTATAAACCACTGTTAGGCCCCGTTTGAGTTCGTAATTATAAGATTCACGCGAGCTAGAAGCTAAGCAACTATAGTCTTGAGAATGCAACAACGAGATTAATACTGACATACATGCTATTTTTTTCATTTGATAATCTCCTCTCATTATGCTTACTGGAATTATAAATTTAGTCCTCTCCCAGTAGATAATTTGAAGTGTTCTTAAAATTGTCTGTTTTTCCTATCCCGGAAGTTCCACTAAAACAGCCACTCAAGGGAAATTCCCCTAGAGCATTAACTAAAAAATGGATGTTTAATTTTTCTAGAGTTTGAATGAACTCTGAAGTAGATTATTTATTGTGACTTTTTTTCTTAAAAATGAAGACAAATTTTGACATTATGCCAAATAAAAAAAATATTTTTCTTCAAAAAATTTATTCAGAACACTTAGAAACAATCAATGGTGTGAAGCTTACGAAAAGAGAAGTTGATATTATTTCTTTTTTTATCTGCGGAAGATCGGCAAAAAAATTCGCGTCTTTTTTCTTTATCTCCCCCAAAACTGTAGAAAACCATACCCACAACATAATGCTAAAGTTTGGTTGTAACTCACGTGAAAGCATCATCGATTTTATTGAAAGATCAGATAAACTTCCTCTCTTAAGAAAATACTATGCAGCAATACTAGCCCAAGCGGCATTTGACAAACATTTAAAAGATATTTCAAAGCTGAAGCAGGGAGAATGCTCTTCATGTATAATAGCTTATTGGCAAGAACAAAATTCTCCAAACTTTTTGATTTCTTATCTCGAAGCGTCTTTAAAGCTTTCAGGAATTACTGTTTCAGTTAAAATTCGAAATCCTTCTCAATCTCTTCAAGAGATTTGCAAGGATAACTATGTAATCTATGTTGTTCCAAAAAGTTGGAATGATCATAGTATAGATGATAAAGAAGTTTTCTTATTTTCAGAAGATAAAAATCGTATTCTTTTTCTTCATCCAGAAAAAGATACTCCTCTCACTCTCTTTGAGAGGTTTGATGAGGCTGACTTTCTAGATCATGGGGATCCAAAAAATTATTATTTTCTCGTTTTTGAAATCTTAAAACAGTGTCTTCCAAATCTTAATTTAGAAGACCGCATTTTAGAATTTAAAGCAGAGTATAAAGCTATAGAAGGTGTTGAGCCCAGAGGTTACCCCCCCACTTTAGAAGAAGGTAATATAATAAAAAGAGAAAATACTTTTACTCATAAAGTAAGAGAGTGTCTACAGAATAAAAAATGGTATTTAATATCAGTCTTTTTAATTTTAGGGTTGGGTACTATTTTGTTGTTTGAGATTAAGAGAAATAGAGAAATAAAAACTCAAGACCAAAATCAAGTTTTTCACGAAATCCAAGCGAAGAAAAAAAGGAGTACTATACGATCTGATTTAGTCGTGCCCATAAAATCTGTTCGCCTTGATCGTCCCGAACTCATCGCTCAGATAAATGATAGATTTAAAGGATGGAGTGGAATTCAAACTGTTGCTCTTGTTGGCATTGAAGGCGCAGGGAAAACGACTCTTGCACGGCGTTATGCTTCTTCTCAAGAATTACCCAACGTATGGGAGATTAATGCGGAGTCCAAAGAAACTTTAAATGAATCATTTGAAAACTTAGCCCACGCTTTCTCAAAAACGGATGAAGATCAAAAAATTTTAACAGGAATACTTAAGATAAGACTTTCTACCGAGAGAGAAGAAAAAATTGTGCAATTTGTAAAAGAGAGGCTAAAAGGTCATCCTAATTGGTTTTTAATTTATGATAATGTAGAAAAGTTTACAGATATTCAAAACCATTTTCCTAAAGATCCAAGTAAATGGGGACAAGGAAGAGTCCTCTTAACAACACGTGATAGTAATGTTGAAAACAATAAGCATATTAATAACGTGATCCCGATTGGATCATTAAATGCTGAAGAAAAGCTGACCCTTTTTATGAAAATTATGAGTAACGGAGGGACCCTCTCCTTTACAACTGCCCAAAAAGAAGATGCTAAAAAGTTCTTGGTTGAAATACCCCCTTTTCCTCTAGATGTTTCTGTAGCAGCTTATTATTTAAGAGCGACGCATATTCCTTATAAAAATTATTTAGAAAATATGGGTAAATATAATAAAGATTTCTCAAATGTACAGGAAAAAATTTTACAAGAGGCGGGAGATTATACAAAAACGCGATATAGTATTGTCACATTAACCTTAAAACATCTTATTGATGTACTGGTTGATTTTAAGGACCTTTTACTCTTTATAAGCCTTCTCGATTCTCAAAATATTCCTAGAGAGCTGCTGGTGAAGTATAAGGGTGATATGGTTGTAGATAACTTTATATACCATTTAAAAAAGTACTCTCTTATAACATATAAAACGTCTTCATCTTACGATTTAGACTCAACTTTTTCTATTCATAGAAGTATTCAATCCATAATATTAGCGAATTTATTAGAAATTCTATTTGAGAAAGACAAAAATTTAATCCAATCTATTGCGAATGTCTTAGAAAATTATATGCGTGATGCTATCGATAAAGAAGATTTTGCAAAAATGAAGAGTTTATACAAACATGTCGAGCAATTTCTGAGCCATGATAATTTATTGAGTAATAATATAAAAAGTTCGCTCAGTGGTGAGCTAGGATGTATCTATTATTATTTGTGTTATTATTCAAAATCAAAAACATTACTTGAAATAGGTTTTTCAAAATTAAAGGGATATTCCGATAAAAATTACAATAAGATTGCACATTTTGGAGTCTATTTAGGAAATGTTTATAGAAGGTTGGGTGATTTTGAGAAAGCTAAAGAGCTATTCGAGCAGAGTCTTGAAATTTATAAGAAGCACCCTGATTCTCAAATTGGCATGGCTCGCGCTTGTGGGTATCTAGGAATTGTTTATGAATCCTTAGGAGATTTTGAAAAAGCGAAAGCACTTTTAGAAGAGAGTTTGATGCTTCATAAGAAACATGCTAAAAATCCTATAGGACTCGCCTGGTCTTTAGCACATTTAGGAAGTGTTTATCGGAACTTAGGAAATTATGAGAAGGCTAAAGAATTATATGAGCAAAGCCTTACAATTTATAAGGCATACTCCGAAAATTACGTTGGAGCTGCGTGGGTTTGTGGAGATTTAGGAAGTGTTTACACAAAATTAAAAGATTACGAGAAGGCTAAGAATCATTTAGAAGAGAGTCTTACAATATATAGCAAACATTTTTTTGAAGATCACATCTATGTTGCTTACGCTTTAGTTCATTTAGGAGTTTTTTACAGAGAAGTAGGAAACTATGAAAAAGCAAAAAATTTATTAAAAAAAGGGTTAGTTGTTATTGAGGCTGCTTATGGAAAAGATCATGTCGAAAGAGGTTCTGTCTTAAAAAGTTTAGGGATAACTTATCTATTAGAGGGAAAATTAGAAGTTGCAGAGGAGGTCATAAACGAGACATTTGATATATTTCAGAAGAATAAACATCCTGATAAGTATGAAGCTTTAGAAATTTTGGGTGATATATACAAAAAAAATTCAATGGAGGCCTTATACAAAGGAGAAATTCAGCAAACTAAGGTTCTGAAAGAAAAAGCACTTTCTTACTATACACAGGCGTTAGAAGTCGTAAAAATACATTTTCCAAGGGAAGCTCCTCATTTTGCGAGGATTCAGTCAAAAATTAAAGATATATCCAGCTATAC
>JAIEOZ010000281.1 GCA_019750035.1 Alphaproteobacteria bacterium
AAAATCTCAGCATACGAATCCATCAATAGATTTCTTGACACCCTAATCGGCACCTTGGTACAGCATACACTATCAATTAATGGAGTCTGAAAATGCGGATTGGCGTTCCTAAAGAAATAAAAAATCATGAATATCGGGTAGGACTTGTGCCGTCTTCTGTACGCGAACTCGTTTATCATGGACATCATGTCTTCATTGAAACACAAGCAGGAAGCGGGGCTGGTGTCAGTGATGAAGATTATAGAGAGGTTGGAGCCACGATTGTGTCAACGCCAGAAGAGATTTTTGGCACGTGTGACCTGGTCGTAAAAGTAAAGGAACCTCAATTGAATGAATGCAAGCTCCTTCGTCCGGGTCAAATTCTTTTTACATATCTCCATCTAGCGGCGGATCCTGAACAGGCAAAGGGACTGATGGATTCGGGATGTATCGCCATTGCTTATGATACGGTGACGGCGCCGAAGGGGGGGCTTCCCTTGTTGACGCCTTCAAGTGAGGTGGCTGGACGGATGTCGATTCAAGTAGGGGCGCACTGTTTGGAAAAGGAAAGAGGGGGAACAGGCATTTTGCTAGGAGGCGTGCCAGGAGTGACGCCTGCGAAAGTGACGATTATTGGCGGTGGTATCGTGGGAACAAGTGCTGCCCGAATGGCTATGGGGCTGGGAGCGCATGTGACGATTATTGATAAGTCAATTCGTCGCTTGGCAGAGCTTGATATGTTATTTGGTGTAAAAATAGGGACTCTTTATTCAAGTTTTGAAACAATTGAAAAATGCGTTATCAATTCAGATCTCGTGGTGGGAGCTGTCCTTGTTCCTGGAGCTGTCACCCCAAAACTAGTTTCTGAGGCCATGGTCAAAAAAATGCGTAAAGGCTCTGTTCTTGTCGATGTTGCGATAGATCAAGGAGGTTGTTTTGAGACCAGTCGTCCCACAACGTTTACCCGCCCGACTTATATTGAGCATGGGATTGTCCACTATTGTGTGACCAATATGCCAGGAGGAGTCGCTCGGACATCTGCTTTTGCGCTTAATAATGCGACCTTGCCTTTTGTTTTGGCTCTTGCTGGCAAAGGATATAAAAACGCACTTCTTGAAGATTCGCACCTGATGCAGGGCTTGAATGTTTATCGCGGGAAGGTGACCTATGAAGCCGTTGCCCAAGATTTAGGATATCCGTATGTTGATCCAATATCTCTTTTTAACGATCAATAAGCTAACAAAGTATGAATTTTAAGGTGCATACTTCCATCCTGTTAAATACAAAACCTCAAAAGTTGCGGGAAGGGTGCGATTCGGGCGACCAAAGTTTTGAGCGTAAACTTCTTCGGTTTGGGTGAATAAGGCTCGAGGGGTGAATGTTTTGGGGCGATTGAAAAGCGTATTGGTTTCTCCCATCCCTCTCAGATCTTTCATAAGGCTGATCAACGATGGATAAGAGACGGTAATGGTTTCCGTATCCACAACAGGCATAAAAAAACCACGGATTAATGCCGGGGCATCGGCAGGATGAACCATCGGCGCAATGCGGGGGGCGGCTCCGCCTTTTAAGCTTAGCTCGGCCTTTAGAAAGCTGTCTCGTAATTCATAAAGGGTTCGTCCTCCCCACAGGGCACCTAAAAATAGTCCATTCGGTCGAAGGCATCCATGGATGCTTTGTAAAAGACAGGGCAAATGATTCACCCAATGGCCCTGGAGGCAGCTTAAAATCAGATCAAAGGAATTTTCCGGAAAATCCAATTGATCTGCCAAAAAAGGATGATGGTGACTGGGGTAGGGCAGGGGATACGGAGATAGATTTAAAGCCTGGGTAAAAGTCGCTTTCAGATCTTGAAGACGACCGACCAGCTCTTGCCCTACATGTTCAAAAAGGAAAGCATGGGAGGGAAAGGTTTTCATAGCTCTTTGCTGGTGAAGATGATAAGCTTTTGGGTCAAATAGTCTCATAGCGTATAGCTAGCATAGAATGATGGAATCATGGAAGAAAATACAGATCAAGGACTTGCGACAAGAACGGTTTCTTTAGAAGAGCATGGGACGCGTCTGGATCGCTGTCTCCGTCTTTGGATTCCCCATCTGCCCCAGAGCTTGATTGAAAAGGCGGTACGTAAAGGGGATCTTAAACTGCAAAACGTCAAAGCCAAAGCCAGCACTCGGGTTGAGGAGGGACAAATCTTGTCCTTCCCACAAAGCTTTTTAAACCTTGAGACAGAAGTTCCAAAAAGGGTTCCTAAAGCCCTCACCCATACGGAGCGTAAATGGCTGAAAAGCCTCATCCTTTACGAAGATGCTGATATTTTGGCTTTGAATAAACCCGCAGGGATTGCCGTGCAAGGGGGAACGAATCAAAAGAAATCCTTGGATGCCATGCTGCAGCTGTATGACGCTGCGTATAAGCCCCGATTGGTTCATCGCTTGGATCTGGATACGTCAGGTGTGTTGGTTTTTGCGAAAACCCTGCCCATGGCTCGATGGCTTTCTCAAGCCTTTAAGGAACGCACCGTGCAAAAAATTTATTGGGCTTTGGTGTGTGGTGTGCCGAAAAAGAGTGAGGGAATGATTTCTCTGGCTTTAGCGAAAAGGCCGGATCCTTTAGGGGAAAAAGTTCGCGTTGATGAAGAAAAAGGTGTGCGCGCCACAACCTTTTACCGGGTGATTGAAGCCCTTGGCAATCGTGTCGCATGGCTTGAGCTTGTTCCTAAAACAGGTCGGACCCATCAGCTTCGGGTTCACTGTGCGGAAGGTTTAAAAACGCCCATTTTGGGGGATGGCAAGTATGGCGGAAAAGAAGCGTTCCCCTTGGGGCGTAAAACCTTGCATTTGCATGCCCATGCCTTGATTCTGCCGCTGCCTCACGGCAAAACCAAAACCATTGAAGCGCCCTTGTCCAAGGCCTTTGACGAGACATTTCAAAACCTAGGCTTTGGCAATGTTTGATATTTATGTTCAAGATCAGTTTCTTAAAACCCCTGCCGGCAATCCTTTTGAAGTTCCCACGCTGGCGCTAGCCAAAGCCATTGAAGAAGAATGGGAAAAAAATCCCGCCCCGGATTATACGCAAAAACCGATGACAGCCCTGGTAGCAACAGCCTTGGACCGGGTAGCTGAAGCACGGGAAAGTTATGTGACCTATGCGATTCAAGCTGTCGCCAAAGATGTGGTTTTATTTTGGGCGCCAAAGCCTGACACTCTTGTCAAATTACAGAGGGAAAAATGGGCAGCGGTGATTGAAAAAGTGAACCAAAGCCTTGATTTAACCTTGACGCCAACCTTAGATCTGACCCTTCATCCTCTCTCGGCCGAAGAAGAACAAAAGGTTAAAATTTTTCTCTATTCATTGACGACTTTTAAGTTGGCGGCCTTTGTCCATTTGCTCACTTTGACGTCTTCTTTTTCTCTCTCCTTCTTGCTGTACCAAAGCCAGCTTTCGCCATCGGACGCATGGGAGCTTGCTCACCTTCACGAATATGATCAACGCCGTGTGTGGGGACATGATCCTGAAACCCTTGCGCGCGAAGAAAGTAGTTGCAAAGAATTCCTCCAAACCTTCCACTTTTTACAGCTTGTTGTTTAAGGGGAGTGTGAGGGGGACTATATTACACCCACTCAAGTGTCATTAAGTTCCATCCGGTTTTGTTAAATTTTTAGGAAAATACTATGTATACTTATCGGACGTGAAGATACCTTATTTTGTTTTCCTCTGATGTCATCCCCGCGCAGGCGCACAAGTGTCCGGGGAAAGATAAGAAGGGCATGAAAAAGGTGAGTTGAAACAAGAGCAATAAAGAAACCTGCCAAAGGGAGGACTTGAAAACTGTCCCCTCTTTTGTCATCCCGGACATTAAGAAACCCTAACGCTCGCCAATGCTCGCGTAGGGTTCCTAAATTCCGGGATGACAGGAGGAGAGAGTTATTGAGAGAAGCGCATTTATTTTCCCCGGACACTCGTGCGCTTTCGCGGGGATGACACAGAGATATTATTTTGCAAGGTTTTTAAAGATGAAGCCTCATTTTTTTGCAATCTTTTTAGTATATTTTACGCTTCAATCCCTTGTATAAAAAGGCTTTGAAGCATTTTTATCGGTCGACTTCACAACTCATCCTTTCGAGGCTCAATCCGTTCACCTTTCGATTTAGGCTCAAGTCTCGGCGTCTTCCTTTTTTTATTTTCGTTATCGGTAAGTTAATTTTATAAAATGATTTTGCCACTTAAAGATGCCAGGGTACAAAATTGTGAGATTAAATTTGAACTGTATGAAACAGGCTTCCCTATGATGGCTCAGGCCTTTATTTTTGAGTTCTGATGTTGAATCATTTTCTTGTGCAAGTATGCTAAAAAAAGCTCTTAAGCTCTCGTCTCTTTCTTTTTTGAAGAGTCAAGCATTTGGTCTGGACGCAAGTGCATATGGAGAAGGAGAGGGGCTGAGACAGTAATGGATGAAACCGTTCCTGCTGCAATTCCGATAAGGATAGGAAGACTGAAAGAGGCAATGACAGGGCCTCCAAAGAAATAAAGGCCTAAAAGAGAGAGAAGGGTAGTGGTAGATGTTAAAATTGTTCGGGAGAGAGTTTCATTGATGCTGAGATTAATCAGTTCAGAAAGAGGCATCTTTTTAAATTTTCGTAAGTTTTCGCGAATTCGATCGTAAATTACAACCGTATCATTGATAGAGTAGGTCACCGTAATTAAAACGGCAATAATTGCTGTTTCATTAAACTCCAATTGAAAAAGTGAAAAAAAGCCAAGCACGATTAAGGCGTCGTGGGCGAGAGTGATCACTGAGCAAACTCCAAACTGCCATTCGAAGCGAAACCAGATATAAACAAGCATAGCCACTAGTGCCCAAATGACAGCATATATGCCATTACGAATCAGGTCAGCGCTGACTTTTGGGCCGACGGAATCGACACGTCTGTAATCCACACTTGATCCCAGCTTTTCTTTGATCTTATTCAAGGCGACGAGTTGCTCTTCTTCTCCACCAGGCTGACGCTCCACACGGATTAGCACATCATTCGGAGATCCAAATTCTTGAAGTGTCACTTCTCCTTGCACAAGACTGCTTAAATCTGTTCGTAATTGAGCTATATCTGCAGGACCGTGAGTGCGAATTTCTAATAAAAGCCCCCCTTTAAAATCGATCCCATAATTAAAGCCATGAATGAAGATTGAGCCTAGGCAGGCCAGAGCTATAGCAATAAGGATGCCAAAAACAATATTTTTTTTAGCAACAAAATTGTAATTTGTGTTGTAAGAAATAAGTTGTAGTCCCATGGAGCCTCTCTTTAAATGGGAAGGCGAGTTGGACGTTTCCATTGAATCCACCAGGCCACAATTTGTTTTGTCAGAATGATGGCCGTGAACATGGAAATCAGGATTCCAAGAGCCGTTGTCACCGCAAATCCGCGCGTTGGACCCGTACCAAAATAATACAAAATGCTGACTCCAATCAATGTTGTTAGATTGGAGTCCGTAATTGTTGTCATCGCGCGGCTATAGCCAGCATCAATAGCGCTGAGCATTTTACGGCCATGGCGTAGTTCTTCTTTAATCCGTTCATTGATTAAAACGTTGGCATCCACAGCCATCCCAATGGTGAGAGCGATACCTGCAATTCCAGGTAAAGTGAGAGTGGCATGGGTCACAGAAAGTGCTGCAAACAAAAGAATAAGGTTAAAGATCACAGCGATGTTGGCGATGAGGCCAAAGAAAGAGTAAGCAATGAACATAAATGTAACGACAAGAAGAATACCGATAACGGTTGCAAACTCGCCGGAAGCAATAGAGTCCGCTCCTAGACCGGGTCCTACGGTGCGTTCCTCAAGAACTTTGAGAGGGACGGGCAGAGCGCCCGCACGCATGAGAAGAGCAAGGTCTTGCGCTTCTTGAACATCACCAATGCCAGAAATGCTTCCTTTCCCTCCTAAAATGGGTTCATTAATGTTGGGAGCGCAAATGACTTTATCGTCTAAAATAATGGCGAAACGCTTGCCGACATTATTTGTGGTGGCTTCCCCAAATTTTTTGGCTCCTATTGAATCGAATGCAAATTCTACAATAGGTCGATTGAATTGTGGGTCAAACGCAGGTTGAGCATATATCAGATTTTCGCCACTTAAAATGACAGCTTTTTTAACAGCGAAATAGTTGAGGGGAACTCCATTGTGTTCTTCTTGAGAAGGAAGAATATCAACACCAGGTATCATCTTCCCCGGCTCAGCCGCGACAGAAGAGTCTACAAAACGAAACTGTAGCTTTGCCGTCTTTCCTAAAAGATTTTTAATCCGTGTGGGGTCTTGCAGACCTGGAAGTTGTACCAAGATACGATCTTCTCCTTGGCGCTGGATCGAAGGCTCTGCAGTTCCCATTTCATCAACCCGTCGACGAACAATTTCGATTGATTGCGTGAGAGCTGACTTCTTTTTTTCATTAAGAGTCGCTTCATTGAAACGTAAAGTCATTTCTCCTTCAGGGGTTGAGCTGATTTCAATCTCTTTATCGGCTTTTGTGAGGAGGGAAGTTGCCTTTTCTCTGTCTGATGGATCACGTAAAGTGAAGGCGACAAAATCTTTTTTAAGGGACAGTCCTGTGTAGCCAATCCGTTCTTTTCGAAGTGTCGAACGCACAACATCTGTTAGATTATGAAGTTGGTCTTTAAGGGCAGCCTCAAAGTCAACTTCAAGCAGCAGATGAGCACCGCCTTGTAAATCAAGACCTAAGACGACTTGGTTTTTTGGGAACCAACTTGGAAATTTTTCCAATTGCTTATGCGTAAAAAAATTAGGACTGACAAACACGATTCCGAGAAGGCAGGCTCCTATAGTTAGTAAAGTTTTCCATAGGGGGATATGAATCATGACCTCAGTCCGCTGTTAATAATTATGATGATTTTTTCTTCCGTCCTGCAGATCCCTTTACAGCAGTGGATTTTTTATCCTCAGATGAGGGTGATTCGTGGGTATCCTCTGAAACAGGTTCAGTTTTTGAAAGAATCTGAGAGACCATCGCACGCACAACACGCACACGCACATTTTCTGCGATTTCGACTTGAACTTCTTGATCACTTATAACTTTACTAATGACACCAATCAATCCGCCGTTTGTGACGACTTTGTCTCCCCGTCTTAATCCAGCCAAAAGTTCCTTTTGTTGCTGGGCTTTCTTTTGTTGAGGACGAATGAGAAAGAAATAAAAGACAGCAAAAATGAGAACGAGAGGCAAGAGTGACATAAAGTCAAAACCTGCAATTGAAGTGGATTGTGCATACGCTGGGGGAAGAAGTAAGTCCATGGGGCCTCTTTATGTTATGAATTAAAATTACACTCTATTATGACTCAAGTTTGGTCAAGGGATCAATGGGGTGTTTTACTTTTCTGATTTCAAAATGCAATTGTGGCTCGCCGGCATCACTATTTCCCGATTTTGCAACCTCTTGTCCTTGCTTAATTTTACTGCCTTTTTTTACGAGAAGTGAAGAGTTGTAAGCATAAGCTGTCACCCAACCCTCATTATGCTTAATAAGCAGAAGGTTTCCGAATCCTTTCAGTTCATTACCAGCATACATGACCACGCCATCAGCTGCCGCTTTGACGGATGTTCCCTCTGGCACCTTAATATTAATACCGTCATTTTTACCGCCAGGACTGAATTTACTAATCACTTCACCTTTAACAGGCCAGATAAAGCTTATTTCTTTGGTTTCGAGTTCAGCTTTTTCTTCTTTTTTTGTTTCCTTTTTCTCAGTGACTTTTTCTTCTTTCTGCGGCTCTTTTTTGAGGGCTAGTTTTTTTTCTTTCTTAGGTGTTTGATCTTCTTTATTAGAATCTGAAAGCGGTATTACAGAAGACTCACCATTCTTTTGGGCTAAGTTACCCATCAATTGGGGCTTTGGCGAAGAAGTAACGGTTGTTTTTTTACTACTCAATTTTTTCTCTCTCGCCAATTCGTCGGCGAGATCATTGGGTAAAGTTTCAGGTGTAGACGGAGGAGCGGCGCTTGGCTTTTCAGGTGCTGGAGCTGACTTGATAAGCGGCAAAGGGGCTAAAGAAGAGGTAGATATGCTTTGAGCAGGAGGGGGTAAAGCTTCAGCAAAGGATGCCGTATCTCGTGAAGGAATGGAAAGACGCGTTCCTGGTGAGACAAAAAAAGGGGCTTTGATATCATTTTCCTGAGCGAGAACAGTCATTTTTACGCCATAATCTTCGGCAATGCTTTGAAGCGATTCTGCGCTGCCTACGATATGCTCATTGGAAGCGGGAACAATGAGCGTTTGCCCAGGTCTAAGCGTATAGGGAGGCTTTAGGTTATTGGCCGAAATAAGGGCTCGTGTGGGGATGCCATTATTATAAGCAATTCCATACACCGTATCATCGGATCCAACGACGATTTGTTTCTCAGCAAAGGCAATTTTTTCAATCAGAAAAAAAAACCCTAGGAATAAAACTAAATTTATATTTTTCACGATACCACCTTTTGCACATTAATGGAGAGTTGTCCCCCCATATAAGGTTTTAATACCTCAGGAATGACAATAGATCCATCCTCTTGTTGATAGTTTTCTAAAATAGCAATAAGGGTTCGTCCAACAGCGAGTCCTGAACCATTGAGCGTATGAACAAAGCGCGTCTTCTTTCCTTCAACTCGAAAACGCGTATTCATCCGACGTGCTTGATAATCTCCAAAATTAGAGCAGCTTGAAATTTCCCGGTAGGCATTTTGACCTGGGAGCCAGACTTCAATGTCATAGGTTTTTTGAGGGCAGGTTCCCATATCTCCTGTGCAAAGAACAACCGTTTGATAGTGAATGTTAAGGCGTTCAAGAATGGATTGAGCCGCTTCTAACATTCGGTGATGTTCAGCTTCCGAATCCTCAGGATTTGTAATGCTGACGAGCTCTACTTTGTGAAATTGATGTTGACGGAACATACCGCGGGTATCTTTTCCTGCCGAACCTGCTTCTGATCGGAAACAAGGGGTATAAGCGACAAATCGTTTGGGAAGATGATCAGGATCTAAAAGTTCATCAGCCACTAAATTGGTGAGCGGTACCTCTGCTGTGGGGATCAACCAATAGTCATTTGTTGTGACAAAGGCATCTTCAGCAAATTTTGGGAGTTGGCCAGCTCCATACATCGCTTGTGGGCGGACGAGATAGGGAGGAGAGATTTCTGTATATCCATAGTCTTGGGTGTGAATATCGAGCATAAATGCGCCAAGAGCCCGTTCAAGACGGGCAAGGTCGCCCTTTAGAACAACAAATCGAGAGCCAGAGAGCTTGGAAGCTTTCTCAAAATTCATAAGCCCCATAGCTTCACCAATTTCAAAATGTTGCTTTGGCGCAAAAGAGAAAGAAGGTTTTTCCCCCCATTGATGAATGAGGACATTGTCAGCTTCTGTTGATCCAATAGGAACATCAGCCGCAGGGATATTTGGTAAAACAGAGACAATTTTTTTTAGGTTTTCTTCAACAACTTTTACAGCCTCTTCTTCTTGAGCGAGGGCCTCGCGCAAAATGCTTGCCTCTTTCATAAGAGTTTCAGCATCTTTGCCTTGCTGTTTATATTCGCCAATTTGTTTGGCGAGTCCATGGCGTCGATTTTGCATGTCTTGAACGCGTTGAATCGCTGCGCGGCGTGCTTCATCGAGCGTAATGATTTTTTGCGCAGCGTTTTCAAGACAACGATTTCTTAAAGCGATATCAAATGCTTCCGGATTCTCTCGAATCCATTTTATGTCTAGCACAGTGAAGTCCTTTCCTTCTTGAGGATAGTTTTACCAAACCTATAGAAATTTCATAGAGGGTATAAAGAGGAATAATTAAACTTAAAGGGCTGATGATATCTGGGGGGGTAATAAGAGCCGCAACAATGACGATGGCTAAAAAGGCGTATTTACGGTTACGTTTTAAACTTTCAAGGGTAAGAAATCCTAGTTGAACAAGCCCTAAAAGGATAAGAGGCAGTTGAAAGCATAAGCCAAAAGCCATAATCAGCTTAAGAATAAGTGTAAGGTATTCACCCATCCGAGCTTCTAGCTGAAGGGAAAGCGTATGGGGAGAGGCGGGCATTTCAAAGCTTAAAAAAAAGTGCCATGCCCAGGGGCATACGACATAATAGGCAAGGCATGCGCCGGCAAGAAATAAAAATGGGCTTAAGATCAGAAAAGGCCATATGGTTTTCTTCTCGCGATCATAAAGTCCGGGAGCCACAAAAACCCAGACTTGCCACAAGATAAAAGGAAAAGCGAGCATAAAGCCAGCAAAGAAAGTCACCTTTAGGTAAGTGAGAAAAGCTTCCGTAAGACCTGTATAGATCATCCGGCGACCTACTTCTTCCCCCATCGCGTGCCATAAGGGAGTGGTTAAAAATTGAAAAAGATGAGGGGCAAAAGGATAACACACAGCCATACTGGCGATGAGAGCTAAAAGGCTATAGATTAATCGAATTCTTAATTCAATTAAATGTTCAAGAAGAGGTTTTTGCATAAATATTAATATTTTTTAATAACTATAGGTTACTTGTGAAGAATTATACGGTTTTAGTCAAGAAAGATTTGTTGAGTTTACCGTGTGGCGTATTAAAAATCAATAAGAGTCGACTAGATAAATGAGCTTATAGAGGATAACATAAAAAATGTCTCATTTGTCGAACCTTTTTTTGGAGATTTAATAAGGATGCGTAATTTTTTTTTAAAGAATAATTTTTTGGCTTTGTTGGGGGGTTTCTTTTTTTTGGGAATACCTTCAGTAAAAGCGATGGAACAGACTGAAAATGCGGAAAGAAAATCGCATTGTAAAAGAAGTTTAGATTTTGATGAGGTTGCGTGTCAGATTCCGAGTGTTGTGAGAATCGTAGAGAGTATAAGCCAACTTGCTTTTTGTCAGACCAAGTCTCGGAATGGGCAAGCAAGAAAATTACTCCGAGATCCTGAATTTATCGAAAATTTAGCGACAGCTTTTTATGTTGATGCTCTTTTATGTGCTTTGGAACACGAAGAGTTAGAGATGACAGCGTCAGCTCTTAAGCAAATTCTAGACTTGGAGGGAATTCAGGAAGAAATTCTGCAAAGAGTGCAGACTCCTCTCACGTTGACAACTCCAGTTAATAATGAAGAAGCACGTGATCATCTGGCTCTTTTTATTGAAGCAAATGGAAAAGCAAGCCAGTTGGTAATTGATAAAGATCTTTCTTGGCCTCCAAATCTGCTGGATAAGTTTATAGAAAATTCTCTTTGTTTTCATGCACTTAAAGAGCGTCTTTCAAGATAAGTCATAGCGGTGATGGAAATAAGTAAAGAAAACAATAAAATTTTTCAGTCTTTTGAAAGTGATAAGTCTTTAACAATGCAGAAAGTTGTGGGTTGATCTGGAAAATGACCTATGGCAGGATGGGCCTGCAGCTTCACAAAAGTGTTGGCTGTAAGACAACGACAAAAGGAGAAGAAAGATGCAAATTCTTTCGGCTATTAAATCTAAGTCTAGCATTTGGAATGAAATAATGATCGTTTTTGGGGGCGTTGTGCTCCTTTTTGCGGCCTCACAAATTGAAATACCCCTTGAGCCAGTTCCTATTACCTTACAGACGGTGGCGGTTATGCTGATTGGGTTAACCTACACACCCCGCCGAGCCCTTGAATCCTTTTTGATGTGGCTAGGGCTTGCCGCTGCAGGCCTTCCTGTTTTAGCTAGCTTTAAAGGGGGATTGAGCTACCTTACAGGACCTACATTTGGCTACCTGGTAGGGTTTGTTATTTCGGCTTACGTTATGGCAACGCTGAAGCAAAAGCTTTCTTTAAGGTCTTGGATTTCTGATACTGTTCTTTGTTTAGTGGGCACAGGTATTGTCCTTTCATTAGGAGTAGCTTGGCTTTCTTACTTGATTGGCTTTGAAAAAGCTTTGATGTGTGGTGTCCTGCCCTTTATTCTTCCAGGCCTTGTTAAGGCGGGGCTTTTATGTACAGCCTTACAAATTCTTCGTCACTATCAGCGCGGATGAAAATTTCTTTTCGGCCGCATCACTTTCTCTGTACTCTTGGGTTTCAGGGAATGGGGTACTCGCCGGGATTTATCCAAAACTACACGCATATTGTGGAAGCTTTTCAGGAAAATGATGAGCTTCCCATTGAAGTTGTGATGGGGTTGGATTCTATTTGTGCACCTTGTCCCCACAATGGCCAAGGTGGCTGCAAAACAGAAGATAAAATCCAACGCCTTGATACTCGCCATTCTCAAATTTTAGAGATTATGCCTGGTGATGTACTAACGTGGAGAGAAGCACAAGAGCGCCTTAAGGAAAAAATGTCAATTCCCGCCTTTCGCACAGCATGTAAAGGCTGTCAATGGCAGGCTTTCGGTGTTTGTGAAGCGGCCCTCAGAGCTTTACGTGAGGAGAGATGAAGCGAAAGCTGACTCCAGAAGATTTGCACCTGTGGAAAAACTATGTGAAGGATGTAGAGGTTCTTGTAAAAGCTAAGAGTGAAACGCAAGCGAGCGTGATGAGCTCCGAAAAAAAATTGAAACCTATTGTTCGTCGTCGGTTGTCTGAATCGATTCCCCCTCGCCAAAGCTTAAATCGTGCAAGTGAAACGTCTGTTCCTCCCCCTCCCTCATTGGGGCGCAAAGAGTTTCGTCGTGTAAAGGTAGCTGGGCGCTTAGATTTACATGGTTTGACCCTCGAAAAAGCGCACCAAACCTTAGGGCGATTTTTGTTAAGGGCACAAGAACAGGGCTTTAAAACAGTGTTGGTGATTACAGGGAAAGGCAGTTTAACGTTAGAAAATACCCTAAGATGTCAGCTTCCTCGTTGGCTGGAAGAGACTCCTCTGAGAGAGTTGGTGACTTCTATTCATTATCCAGCCAAGCCACAAGATGGAGGGCAGGGGGCCTTTTATGTAGGTTTACGACGGTCAATTAAAAGCTAATGGTTCATTCAAAATTTAACATCTTGTAGGGTCATACTTACTGCCTAGAGGACCACAAGTGCCAGATTTAATATGCTCCATTACTTTTTCGCCAATAATTTTTTCTTTTTTAGTAATATTTTCATTTTGTTGAGGAGTGTTAGTTATTCTTTCGGCTTGCAAAAATGCTGTTGAGGTCACTAAGAGTAAACCACTGAGCAGAAAAACTGGAAACGTTTTCATGAATACACCTGTTTGTATAGTATTGCCTTATACAATTTATAATATTATATTTTAAGTAAAAAATATATTAATAATTATTGTATAAAATAAATGACGTAATGGTAAAAGCCTAACCACCGCAATGTGTCATCCCGGA
>JAIEOZ010000051.1 GCA_019750035.1 Alphaproteobacteria bacterium
TCCCAAAACTTAGATCTTGGAAGTGCTCCCCTTCTTTGCGAAATTCATATAATTTTTGAGCAGCAGAAAGTTCCGTTGTTTCGCCTTGCAAAGACTGTTTTTCTAGCCATTTAAGAAACCGACACACCGCCAAACCATCTTGAACATGGGCTTGTGTAGCTCCTTGAAGTTCAATCTCATTTTTAATGGCCTTTGACAAAAGACAGGGGTCTCTTTCTCTGATGAGAGGAACCCCCGCTTTTTCGAAAGTTTGAAGGATAGCAACGGGGGCTGTTTGTGGATCTAATTGACAAGCTCCTTCAGCACTTTTCAAGTGGTCAAGAAGCCGATGAATGTCAATCGCTCTTCCTCTACCTTGCTGAAGATGAGTAAAGACTTCGCCATTTATTTTATTAAGATCAACGAAAAAATCGTAAGAACCATCTTTATGTAGCAAACACACACTTTGAACAACAGGGGTGTGTGGCACGTCATTACTTCTGATATTTAAGAGCCACGCTATGGAATCACATGCTGTAATCAAAACATGGTCAGCTTTAAGACTCATCCCTATTCGGCAACGTTTGCTCTCATCACTTTCTCCGGCATATTTCAAAGGATAAAGGCGAATAAAGTCTTGTGGGGGACTCGGTCGATTTATCCATAAATTATCAATAGGGTTAGAGGATAAGGAAACGAGTGGTTGGTTATAGGGTTGCAATTGAGTTTCTGTAAAAAGCCATGGATCGTAGCCAATTTTTTCGTCTGCCAAAAGATTTTTTGAGAGCCACTCAGAAGGAGTGTACTGCGTCATATTGTAAAGTTCATAAAATTCTGGAAGCTCTTCTTTAGCTTGTAATGTATACCGTCCATCCGTAAAGAAAGCTGCCTTTTTCTGAGTGAGGACCACAAAGCCAGCTGATCCCGTAAATCCCGTTAACCATTTTAATCGTTCTGAGTGGGGAGAAAGATATTCTCCTTGAAACTCATCTGTCCGTGGAATTAAAAGAGCAGAAAGTCCTTCTTTTTCCATAAAATTCCGAAGAGCTTTGACTTTATCCATGACTGCCTTTTCGCAAAATGAGTGTTGACCAATCCCCAATAAAAAGCTGATCGACAAGCTTTGCCCCCACACTTCGATAGGAATCAATCACATCTTCAGCTTGACGATTCAAAAGACCTGCAAGAATAACATAGCCTGCGGGCGCTAAGGCTTGGATCATACGACTTGCCATTTGACAGAGAGGCCCGGCAAGAATATTGGCCGTAATAATATCAAAAGTTCTGTTATTAATGGCCGAAAACCCTTCACTGACTTGAGCTTTAACAAAAGCATCTAAATGGTTCATCTTCGCATTTTCTTGGGTGACATGCACAGCCTCAGGATCATTATCACACGCTAAAACCGGAACTTTCCATAAAGACGCCATCCCGAGAGCCAAAATTCCAGATCCACACCCCATATCTAAAGGATGATCAAACGCTTGCTCCTTTGAAAGGAGGGTAAGCGCTTTGAGACATCCTTCCGTAGATTCATGCTGACCCGAGCCAAAGGCTGTTGCGGCATCAATACATAAAGGAAAGAGACCTTGAGGAAGAGCGTCTTGAATGTGTGATCCATAGATATAAAATTGTCCAATGGTGAGAGGGGAAAAATCCCGATAAACAGCTGCAACCCAATCTTCTTCAGGAAGAGGACCCGTTGTTAGGGTGGGAATGGAATGGCCTCTATCTTTAAAAAAGGAGGAAACTTTCGTCATCATGGAAGTTTCATGGGAGGACTCATAAATCGCTTGAAACGTCCAGTTTTCAGGCTCTTTTTCATACCAACATAAAGAGAGTGCTTCTTCCTCCAAATAAGAAGAAAGATCTTCCGCTAAACTGACATCAAAAGAGCATTCTAATTGACCCAAATTCATTCAGCTTTCTCCACAAAATTTTTCATGACTTTCTTAACACCCGTATGATCGAAATCAATTTCAAGCTTATCTCCCTCTAAAGCAATGACAAGACCATAGCCAAATTTTATATGAAAAACGCGCTGCCGAATTTGAAAATCTTTTTTCTTTAAGGGTTGGGCAGGAGCCTCAGAAGCACATGGTTGAGACATAGAGGGACGGCGAATAAAGGGGTGAGTCAGTCCCCCAACATTTATACGCTCTGTATGGTCTAAAGGAAGTTCATCAGTAAACCGAGAAGGAAGGCTTGACTGCCATTGATTATGTACCCGTCGATTGGCGGCAAAAGTAATAATCGCCTGTTTTCGCGCTCGCGTGAGACCTACATAGGCTAGTCGTCTTTCTTCTTCAAGGCTAGCACTTCCTCCTTCACCCAAGGCCCGGGGATGGGGAAAGAGCCCTTCTTCCCATCCCGCAAGAAATACGGTATCAAATTCCAGCCCCTTCGCACTATGGAGAGTCATGATATTGACCATTTCAGTTCCCATACCAGTGGCATTTTCCATGACTAGGCTAACATGCTCTAAGAAAGTTGGTAAACTTTCAAATTCATCAATAGCATTCACAAATTCTTTCAAGTTTTCAAGACGTCCAGGCGCTTCAGGCGATTTATCTGTCTGCCACATGGCCGTATACCCTGATTCATCCAAAATAATCCGCGCGAGCTCACCGTGGGGCGTTGTCTCCAATTGCTTACGCCAGCGGCCAATATCAAATAGAATCCCTTCAAGCGCTGCTTTTGCTTTTCCTCTTAACTCGTCCGTCTCCATAAGACGAAGGGTGGCTTCCGTAAGAGAAATTTCTTCATAGCGTGCATATTGATGGAGAGTTTGCAGCGTACTCGTCCCAATTCCCCGTTTAGGTGTATTGACAATACGCTCAAACGCAAGGCTATCATTAGGCTGGACAACAATGCGCATATAAGCAAGAGCATCGCGAATTTCGAGCCGCTCATAAAAACGCGGACCTCCAATAACCCGGTAAGGCACCCCAAGAGTAATAAAACGCTCTTCAAATTCCCGCGTTTGAAATCCTGCGCGCACAAGAATAGCTATTTCATTGAGAGACTGGTTTTTACGTTGAAGAGTTTCCACTTCATCACCCACAAAACGAGCTTCTTCTTCCCCATCCCATAGGCCTTGAACACGGACTTTTTCTCCTCCCGTTTGTTCGGTCCATAGGGTCTTTCCAAACCGACTCTCATTTTGGGCAATAAGACAAGACGCGGCCCCTAAAATATGCGCATTTGAGCGATAGTTCTGCTCAAGGCGAATAATAATAGCTCCTGGGAAATCCTTTTCAAAACGAAGGATATTGCCAACTTCGGCTCCCCGCCATCGATAGATGGATTGATCATCATCACCTACACAACAGATATTCCCAGATCCTTGCGCTAAAAGTCGAAGCCAAAGATATTGGGCCACATTTGTATCTTGATATTCATCCACAAGGATATACCGAAACTGGGTGGTGTATTGAGCCAAAACATCTGAATGTTCCATAAAGAGTTTTAAACACAAAAGAATCAAATCGCCAAAATCAACGGCATTAAGAACTTTAAGGCGATTTTGATAAAGGCCATAAACGTGAAGAGCTGCCTTTTCAAAATCTGAACCAGGAGCCGAAACTTTCTCTGGCATAAGCGCGCGATCTTTCCACCGACTAATAATAGAGGCCAAAACCCGGGGTGGAAATTTTTTCTCATCAATTTCTTCGGCCTTAATAATTTGTTTAATAAGACGCAGCTGATCATCTGCATCTAAAATTGTGAAAGAACTTTGAAGATGTAAAAGTTCTGCATGACGTCTTAATATACGCACACAGACCGAATGAAAGGTCCCTAACCATAAACCTTCGGCAGGTCCGCCAACAAGGCTTGCCACCCTTTCCCGCATTCCTTGCGCAGCTTTATTGGTAAAAGTCACAGCTAAAACCTGAGAAGGCCAAGCTTTACGACTCAAAAGAATAGCCGCCAGCCGCGTTGTAAGAACACGGGTTTTTCCTGTGCCTGCCCCTGCTAAGACGAGGAGAGGCCCTTCCGTTATCTCAACAGCTTGTCTCTGAGCAGGATTCAAAGAATTTACTTGCTCAGAAAATACAGAATTTATAGTTTCGTGGCCCTCTAAGGACATATGGTTCATTGGCGCAAGTGTCATCTCAAGGGTTATATCATGGTCTTTATAAGAGAGGGAAGAACTTTGACGATCCCAATTTTCTTATATTTATTTTAATTTTTATTTCTCCTTGTTTACTAAAATATGAGCATCCATTAAAGTTGAGCCATTGAGAATTCTCTTCAATTTCCACATGAATCATGTGCATTTGCTTTTAAAGTCCTTTTCAAAACCTCAAAAACCTTTTATTCTTTTAAAAAATTCATAAAAAGGAGCAGTATTTTATGGCCTTTACCCTTCCCTCCCTTCCTTATAAGGAAGACGCTCTTGAACCCCATCTTTCCGCACAAACTCTCAGCTTTCACTATGGAAAGCACCACCAAGCCTATGTGACCAATTTAAACAATCTTATTGCAGGCACAGATCTTGAAGAAAAATCTTTAGAAGAGATTATTTGTCTTTCAGCCCATAGTTCTGAAAAAGCTGGCATTTTTAATAACGCCGCCCAAGTGTGGAACCATACATTTTACTGGCACTCGATGCAACCAAACGGAGGGGGCGAGCCTAAGGGATCTCTCAAGGAAAGAATAATAAAGGATTTTGGTAGCTTTGAGGAGTTCGTGAAGCAGTTTAAACAAGCAGGGGCCAGTCAATTTGGAAGCGGTTGGGCTTGGCTTGTTCTCGAAAAAGATAGCAGCTTGAAGGTCGTCAAAACAGCCAATGCGGATCTTCCTCTTGTTCATGGCCAAAAAGCGCTGCTGACGTGTGATGTTTGGGAACATGCTTACTATCTTGACTACCAAAATCGTCGTCCTGACTATATCGATGTTTTCTTAAAAAATCTTGCAAACTGGAGCTTTGCTCAGCAAAATTTTGAAGAATAGGTTAGGACAAAAATCATTAGGATTTCTGTAAAAGGGGGACGATGAGTTTTTTCTCATCAACTCCCGGGGCTGCCTTGTGAAAAGTATTTATCTCCCTGAAATGACACAAAGAGAGGGTACATAGTTTCTTCATGATAAACCCTGCATAAATTCCCCAATCCCCTAAGAACTTGACTGTTCTCGCAGCTTTTGCCAATAGATTAGGCGTTTTTGAATTTCGCGTTCGAAACCGCGTTCGACAGGCTTATAATATATTTTTCGACCCATGTTTTCCGGAAAATAATCTTGGCCAGAAAACCCACTCGCTGTCTCATGATCGTAAACATAGCCTTTACCATACCCTTCTTTCTTCATGAAATCAGTTGGCGCATTGAGGATATGTTTGGGTGGCATCAGAGATCCTGACGAGCGCGCTTCTTTTTGCACTTGGGCATAGGCACGATACAAGGCATTCGATTTTGGCGCCGTCGCCAAATAGATAAGCGCTTGCACCAATGCAAGCTCTCCTTCGGGCGACCCTAGTCTTTCATAGGCTTCAACCCCTGCTAGGGCTTGAATAAGGGCCTGAGGATCCGCAAGACCAATATCTTCTGAAGCGAACCGAATCATTCTTCTTCCTATAAAAAGAGGATCCTCACCTCCTGCAAGCATGCGCGCAAACCAATACAAAGCTGCATCTGGGTCAGAGCCTCGCAAGGACTTATGCAAGGCACTGATTAGATTGTAATGACCTTCCTGCGCCTTATCATAAAGAGGAGCCCGTCTTGTCACGAGGTCAATCAATTCAGGGATGCCCAACGGCTCCGACGGCGTTTCCTCTTCGATCACTTCCACAAGGTTCAAAAGAGCGCGCCCATCTCCATCAGCAAACTTAAGAAGAAGATCTTTCGCCTCAGGCTTTAAGGGCAGCATTTTTTTTGATGAACTCTCTGCTCGTTTTAAGATTTCTTCTAAATCTTCAGAAGAGAGGCGATGAAGAGTAAACACCTGGCAACGCGATAATAAGGCTCCATTAAGTTCAAAGGAGGGGTTTTCTGTCGTCGCCCCGACAAGTGTAATAACTCCCTTTTCCACATAGGGCAAAAAACTGTCTTGTTGAGAACGATTAAACCGATGAATCTCATCAACAAAGAGAAGAGTTGACTTTCCCTCTTCAAATATGTTTTGAGCTCCTTCAAATATTTTCCGCAGATCCGCCACGCCAGAAAAAATAGCAGAAAGCGAGACAAAAGGGATATCACATGATTTCGCAAGGATCGTGGCAATTGTTGTCTTGCCCGTTCCCGGGGGACCACAAAAAATCATCGACGAGAGTCGTCCTTTTTCAAGCATACGAGAAAGAGGTTTTCCTGAACCAATGAGATGATGCTGCCCGACAACTTCACTTAAGACTTGAGGACGCAAGCGTTCAGCAAGAGGCCTCGGATTCTTTAACACTATTGACTCACTTGTAATGTAAGAATGTTTTTACCGCGACGAAACACAAAAAGCCAATGACGATCCGCATTCTTCAACAACGTCAGCACATCTTCCTTTGTTTTAACAGGGTGCTTGTTAATCGATTCAAGAATATCACCCGGCTGAATTCCAAGTTGTGCCACTGGTCCTATTTGTGGTGAAACTTCCGTAATGACGACCCCTTGTGTCATAGGATTCAACCCTATTTCAAGGGCAAGAGCAGGAGAAAGAGTACGAACTTTAGCCCCGTGGAGGGGACCATGCTCTTCAATCATCAACGGCGTTGCATCTTCTGCACGTAAAGGTTCTGTTAAGACAATAGGGAATTTTTTCTCTTCCCCTTTCCGTACAATAGTAAGATCAGTTTGTTCATCCAGAGGAGAAACCGCGACCCAATAATCCAACGAAGCATCATCTTCAACTTTATGGGGACCAAAAGCGGCAATGAAATCCCCCCTCTTCACCCCTGCTTTATCTGCGGGACTCTTAGGGTAAACGCTTTTCACCAAAACCCCAAAAGGATGAGGAAGGCCTAAAGTATGTGCATCCTCACTTGTCAAGGATTGAACTTCTAGCCCGAGCCAAGGCCGTATAACACGCCCTCCATTTTTAACACTATTAATAACGGGAATGGCAAGACTGATGGGAATAGCAAAGCCAATCCCCATGGATCCCCCCGATTTTGAATAAATGGCCGTATTAATCCCCACCAAGCGGCCATCGGCTGTTATTAAAGCTCCTCCTGAATTCCCAGGATTAATCGCTGCATCCGTTTGAACAAAAGAACTGTAGTCACTAATTCCTTCTTGGCTTCTTGCCAAAGCTGAAACAATTCCACTGGTCACCGTTTGTCCAACTCCAAAGGGATTACCAATCGCAAGAACGATATCCCCCACTTCAAGATCTTCATCAGGTTTTACAGGTAAAAAAGGGAGATCTTTTCCTCCCTGAAGTTGAAGAAGAGCAAGATCTGTTCTTTGGTCGATAACCAGGATTTTTGCTACATATTCTCTTTTATCAGAAAGAACCACTTGAATCTCATCCGCGTTTTCAATAACGTGCGCATTCGTCAGAACAAGACCTTCTTTATTGATTATCACCCCTGAGCCCAGAGAATTCGTTTCTCGTCCATTCCCTGCATGAAGATTGTCGTAAAACTGCTTAAAGAAAGGATCTTGCATAAAGGGAGAGAAGGGATACTCTCCCTTTGCATGATGAGTGGCATATATATTAACGACAGCGGGAATCACCTTTTTCACGGTAGGAGCATAACTATCAACACGCTCCTCCCGTAAGCGGCGAACGTCTTTTATGTCTTCCTCTTTAACGTGAGGTGCTTCTTTACAAGAAATCAGCAAAACGCCTGTACAAAGCAAAATGAGAGATAATCTTAAAAATTCCATGAAAATCCTTATGAAAGTATCCTTAATTTTATGAGCATTTTAGCACTTTCATCGATGTTTCGGAAAGAAAAACTTGCAATCACTTGTTTTCCTTTTCACACTCACTTTCACATAGAGTACTGCAAGGATAGCAAATGGAGATAGACCGAGTATTGTTTTTCCTTTCACACCTTACACTCCATCCCTTAAGATGATTTTCACTATTTTTCAACCTCTTCAAGAGAGCCATTTTCTCTCCTCCTGAAAGGGCTGAAAATGCCTCCTGTAAAAGTTTTGTGAAATCAGGATATGTGTTAAACACCAGTGCTCATCAAAAAAATATGGAAGCTATGTTAAGGGATTTAAGCTTGAAAAGAGCATTAAAAAAACTTCTATAAGTTTCAAGTCGTTCCTTGGTGCCCCCGGGGAGAGTCGAACTCCCACGCCCTTACGGGCAACAGATTTTGAGTCTGCCGCGTCTGCCAGTTCCGCCACAGGGGCTCGTGAAATACATCATAACGTCATAGCCTTTTCCGTCAATAGGAAATGTGAGGGCTTATCAGTCATTTTTGCGAGACTCTCCTCTTCGATTGAGAGAAGAAAATGATAAGAAATTCAATCCCAACATTGCAAGGGAAACAACCCACATTTAAATAGTATTTTTACCAGCTAAGCCCTTACCATAAAAGTAAAATAAAAATGGAGAGGGGGATGATTTATTTTTCAAAATGTTTTATTATTTTATGATAAATTTTTGTTTTTACAAAAAACACAGAAGAAGGATAGCCTTATGAAAACAAGAGATTCACATACAACTCAAAAAGATTCTTTTGACAATTATCAATTGTTTTTAATTTATTCTACACTTCGTCTTTTATTAAATATGTACGGAAAATTAGTAAGACGCTTTGATTTAACCTACACACAGTATTTAGTTCTTTCTCTCTTACATAACGAGAAAGAAACACTTATGTCTGTAATCAGTGAGAAAATCTCCTTAGATTCTGGAACATTAACGCCCGTTTTAAAAACCTTAGAAGCAAAAAAACTATTAAAAAAAAAGCCTCCTATTGCAGACAAGAGACAGCGCCTCTTATGCTTAACTGAGACAGGATCCGCCTTAGTTTCTCAAGTTAACGCAGAGATTCATCCCTTTATTGCAGAATTTCAGCTTAAGGAAACAGAAGTCAATGTTTTAGAGAACATGTTGGGTACTATTAAGAAGAAGGATAAATGCATAGAGCTCTATCTACAAAAGCAAAAAAAAGAATAAATATTTATTGTCAGACTCTGTTAGCTGTAAATTTTTTTTAAAGCTTGGGCTACAATTCACCAAACTATGAGCCGTTGCCCTCTTGACAGGGGACGCAAAGATAAGTTGTCCTGCCTATAGATTAACTTGTGGATATACTATGCTTAAAAATCACTCCTCACTCAAAGACACCATTGAAGAAGCTTGGAATCAACGCCAGCTTCTCTCTCCGGAAAGCACAGGAGACATCAAAAGTGTTGTTCAAGACATTCTCTGTGAGTTGGATCAAGGAAAAGTAAGAGTCGCTGAAAAAACAGAGACGGGATGGATCACTCAAAGTTGGATTAAGAAAGCTATTCTTCTTTCTTTTCGATTGCAAAACGCGAGATTTATGAATCATTCTGATTCTCCCGCCTACGACAAAGTTCCTTTAAAATTTAAAAACTGGACGGAAGACCAATTTAAATCCGCAGGATTTCGCGTGGTGCCCGGGGCTATTGTTCGGTACTCCGCTTACATTGCCTCAGGAACGGTAATCATGCCCTCTTTTATTAATGTGGGAGCTTACATTGATAAGGGCACAATGATTGACTCAAACGTGAGAATTGGATCTTGTGCACAAATTGGTAAAAACTGCCATCTTTCAGATAATGTAGGCATTGGCGGGGTTCTTGAACCTCCCCAAGCAGATCCTGTCATTATTGAAGATAATTGCTTTATTGGAGCGTGTTGCGAGATCGTCGAAGGTATTTTCGTTGGAGAAGGGTGTGTTCTTGGTGCTGGTGTTATCCTAACAGGCTCTACCAAAATTGTAGATCGGGAGACGAATGCCCTTTCCTATGGACGAATTCCTCCTTATTCTGTTGTGGTACCTGGCGTAATTCCCGATGGTGATCCAAAAAAGCCAAGCCTTCAATGTGCCGTTATCATCAAGCATGTTGATGAAAAAACACGTTCTAAAACAACTATTAATGAGCTGTTACGCTGATGGATCCTGTTCTCTTAAGCCAAAAACTTATTCGTTGCCCCAGCATTACTCCAAAAAATGAGGGCGCTCTTGAAATCCTCGAGACATCCCTTACTCACCTGGGATTCACTTGCGAACGTTTCGATTTTGAAAACATTGTCAACCTCTATGCCCATCTCGGTTCAGGCCATCCTCATCTTTGTTTTGCAGGACATACGGATGTCGTTCCTTTAGGAGAAACTGCCCTTTGGACTCATGATCCTTTCCAAGGAATAATTAAAGATGACCAGCTTTGGGGCCGAGGGACGGCGGATATGAAATGCGCCATTGCCTGTTTTATCAGCGCTCTTTCCCGATTTTTAAAGGCAGATTCTTTTAAAGGTAGAATCAGTCTGTTAATTACAGGAGACGAAGAAAAGGATGCCGTTCATGGGACTCAAAGAGTCCTTCCTATCTTAGTCCAAAGGAAAGATATTCCTGATTTATGTTTGATTGGTGAACCCACATCTCTTCATCAAATTGGAGATACTTTAAAAATAGGCCGACGGGGAAGCCTGACGGGAAAACTCACCTGTTATGGAACACAAGGGCATATTGCCTATCCCCAATTTACAGACAATCCCATTCCCCGTATGCTTACCTGTTTAAAAGCCCTCTATGACCACCATTTTGATACTGGAACGGATCTTTTTGAGCCCACTCGGTTTGAAGTCACGTCTATTGATGTAGGAAATCCAGCCGCCAATATCATTCCTCATAAAATTGAGGCCCAGTTTGGGATTCGTCTTAATACACTCCAAAACGATAAAGAACTCAGTGAGAGGGTGAGAACGATTTGCCATACATATGCGGGCAAGCATGATCTTATCCTTACCTTCCATGGTCATGCCTTTTTAACAGAAGATCAGCAAAAGATTGAGCTTGTTCAAAAAGCTGTCTACGATACGATCGGTCATCTCCCAGCCCTTTCTACCACAGGGGGAACGACAGATGGCCGATTTATTAGCCTATATTGTCCTGTTATTGAATGCGGCATGCGCGAAGCCACTATGCACCAGATAGATGAACACGTGGCTCTTCTAGATATTCAAAAGCTAACGGATATTTACTATGCGATTCTAAAATCCTTTTACTTGTCAGACGATGTTTCATCTGGTAGGGAAAAGCAATAAGAGGAAAAGGAGTTAACCATGAGCTGGTTTACCACTTTCGTACGACCAAAAATCAATGCCCTCATTCGCAAAAAGGAAATTCCCGATAATCTTTGGTCTAAATGTCCTGCTTGCGAGCAGATGGTATTTCACAAGGATTTGGTGGTTTATCAATATGTATGCCGTCATTGTGGCTATCATATGCGTATGCCCACGAAGATGCGTCTTGACACCCTTTTTGATCAGGAAAATTATCTCCGTATTCCTCTGCCCTCTGTTTCTGTTGATCCTCTGAAATTTAAAGATTCGAAAAAATATACGGACCGCTTAAAAGCAGCACAAGCTGAAACCGGAGAGGAGGACGCCCTTCTTATGGCTGAGGGCACAATAGGAGGTTATCCTGCCGTTATCGCTGCTTTTGACTTTTCCTTTATTGGAGGATCCATGGGAATGGCTGTAGGGGAAGGACTCGTGAAAGGAGCCGAACGCGCTCTAGACCTTAAAGCTGCCTATATTATCATCCCATCTTCAGGAGGAGCTCGCATGCAAGAAGGTATTCTTTCTCTCATGCAAATGCCTCGTTCGGTCATTGCTGTTGAGCAAGTGAAAGAAGCAGGTCTTCCCTACCTTTCCATTTTAACAAATCCCACAATGGGAGGGGTTGCCGCTTCTTTTGCCATGTTGGGTGATATTGCAATTGCTGAACCAGGAGCCATCATTGGATTTACGGGTGCTCGCGTTCTTCAAGAAACCATTCGCCACGCCCTTCCTCCTGACTTTCAAAGCGCTGAATTTCAGCTCGAACATGGAATGGTTGATATGGTGACACCACGTCCAGAAATTCGGCAAAAACTGATTGATATTTTGAGCATTTTAATGGGAGTAAAATCTTAAACTCTTAGATTATTTATAAGTACAACCAAAACTTTAAGAGTCATAAGACGAGAACGTGTTAAAATTACCTCACTCTTGTTATTTTTTGGTCTATCAGAAACAATTTAGCTGGCGCTCTGTTGATGACATGATAAAAATTTTATATATTTATTCATAGAGTTTTATGAGCAACTACTTAGGATCTAGAGGTATTTTTCCATTTCTTTTCAAGTGATCCAAGCAGAGGTTTAAAAAAGGGAGTCATAAATGCGAAATAAAGTTTTATCAACAGGTATTAAGATTAGTACGCTTAGCATTTTTTTTGCGATCACTGGCTGTTCTGAATATCACAAAATGGTTTTGCAGGATACGGAGGAAAAAGGCTCTGAATTTACAAAAACACTCGCGAAAGAATACGAGATTCTTGGTAATACTGAACAATCTATCATGTATGATGAATGGTCTGCGGCTTACTATTACCATAAGGCACTTAAAGCTAAAGAAGGATGCCCTGTTGAACCAACACAATTGTGTGAATGGGACATTGAAGAGGATAAACTTCCTGAGCTTATAGCAGCTCGGGAACGTTTAGTCCGAGCTTTAGAATTCGGAGGATGGGAAGTCGCGCCAAAAATGTCAGCTCATGCTCAAACTCATTTTGATTGTTGGGTAGAACAGCAAGCTGAAGGTTGGCAAAAGGAAGACATTGCGAGATGTCGAGCTGAATTCTACATTGCCATGGCGGATGTTGAATTGATGATGGTAGGTGGAATTGAAAAGACCCTTCCTTCAGATATGGTATTCTTTGATCTTGGAAATGCGCATCTTAATGCGGAATCTAGACACACCGTTGATAAGGTCGCTAAGGTGATGTTAGGAGACTATAAGGGACATCTTCTTTTGGTCGGACGCACGGATCATCTTGGAGACGAAAAGCATAACCAGCAACTCTCTAAACAACGAGCGATGATGGTCAAGAAAGAACTTGTTCGTATGGGCATCAATCCTCATCGCATTACTATAAAAGCTGCAGGTGAAGCCCCTGGTCCAAAGGTAGATGCTCATAACCGTCGAGTGGATATCTTGTTTTTGGATTATAAATAGATGGAGCTCAAGCTTCACTTGAAACTGAGGAAATAATAAAAAAAAGAAGTATTCGTAAAACTTGAAGGCGCTGCAAAGCGCCTTTTTTTGGGACACTTAACTAAAGAATGACAGCATAGTTTTAAGAGGGAATCGAGAGTTTCAGGAGACTGTAGATGGTGGAAAAGAAGGAAAGATGCTTCCACCATTTCAGAACTTCGGGATGTTGTTTTAGATCTACGATGAAACCGAGCGAGGCTGTGCCTTATATCA
>JAIEOZ010000041.1 GCA_019750035.1 Alphaproteobacteria bacterium
CCTAGCCTTTCCTTGATCAGACAAAACAAGAATAGCCCCCAGTTCATCCCGGTTGAGCGATTCAAGAGGAAGAACAGTCGTATCCTCAATAGACTCAAGCTTTCGGAGCCTTTCCTCAAGTTCAAACAAACAAATCCGCTTGCCTTCAACCTTTATAATTCGGTCCGCCCGCCCCAATAAACGAAACTGTTGATCATTTTCTAGAAAAGCCAAATCTTCTGTTTGATAAACCATACCATAGGGAAGATAAGGCGATTTTATGCATAATCTTTTTTCTTCGCCTATTGTCAATTCAACATTCTTAAATTTTGTCCACGTTTCCACTCTTCCTTGTTGTTGACGATAGCCAATACCCCCTGTCTCCGTACTCCCATAAACTTCTATGGGACACTTTCCTAGAAACTCTTGGGTTGTTTGAGCCGCCGCAAAGGAAAGAGGCCCCCCTGAGGAAAAGACGTATCTGATCTCTCGTCCTCCTCTTTTTTCCATAAAAGAAGGGAAACGTCCTAGGTAGGAAGGGCTTGAAATAACGTAGGCTCCTTCAACACATTGTCCCAACAGATCTTCCCACGCAGAAAATGTCTGACGTCTTAAAGAATACCCACCGCAAACTGGCCACAAAAGAGAAAATAAAAGACCGTAAATATGATGATGAGACACTGTTGAGAAAAAAGTACTTTGTCTGCCTTGTACGCCCCACATCTCTTCAAGAACGAGAATTTCTTCTTCAAGTTGCGTTAAAGTTTTCTCAACAGCTTTTGGTGTTCCTGTTGACCCTGAAGTATAAAATATTACACAAGCCTTTGACGGATCAAGATGATCAAATTTTATAGCATCGGTAGTTTCACTCTCAATCGCTGTCATGGAGATAACAAGAGGGGTAATCTGGAATAATATTTCCTGATCCGTTAACAACCCATCTTCAGGTTCAAAAAGATCCTGCAAAGTACCCATAGCCCCAGAGGGTGGCAAAATGACAGGAACACCTGCATATAAAGCCGCTAAAAAACCAGCGAGAAAAAAGGCTCTATCTTGATGAATAATAAAAATTCTTTTAGCCCCAGAAGCTTTTATTTTTTTAATAAGAGCAGCAATATACTGAGGATAAAATTTAAAAAAATCTGGGTCACTCTTTTCAGATTTTCCCCAACAAAAAGCCCAGTCCAAGCTAACTCGCGAAACTAGCAAAGTATGAACAGGCGCAAAGACTAAAGGTTCATCCACTATGCTGCCCTCATCTTTAAGTATCGACGAAAGCCATATTCACCCCCCATCAACAGCCCTATCAAGACATAAGAAATACACCCATTATATAAGGTCCAAAGCTTAAGATCCCCCCACAACACACTTATAAAAGAGAAAAGCGCATTCATAAGACAAAAGATAAACCAAAGAAGCGTAACTTTTCGCGTATAGACAACAGCAGCTGCATTAAGATTTGGCTCAGAAAGTCGGGCAAACCGTTCAATCATACTGGGGGGATTCAGCAATGTACTGCCAAATAGTGCGGCCATTGTAAGGCTCATGACAACAGGATAAAAGAAGGGGGCTAACTCACTTTTCCATACATAAAAGCCACTCATGAAAGCCAACATACATATTGCCATAAAAAGAGAGTTTTTTTGAGAAAAGCTAAGCGTTTTCGTCTTACCAAAAAGAGGAAAGACAGCTCGGCAAAGCAAAAGGGTGATCATGCCTCCCACCAAATAATTGGCTGGCAAATCATCTGCAAAATTGTAAATAAGGAAAGGATATACAAGGAATAAAGCACTCACAAGTCCCCCTACGAGTCTTTTATTTTTGAATAAGAGCATACACTTTTTCAACAACATCTCGGACGCTGCGAACTTCTTTAAAATCCGTTGGGGAAATTTTTTTCTGAGTAAGTTCTTGTAACTTCACAACCAAATCGACCGCATCAATACTATCTAAGTCTAACTCCTCATACAATTTTGCATCTAAAGTAATCTTATATTTTGGAACCTCAAAATACTCAACAAGATACTCTACAAGTATATCAAACACTTCATCTTTTGTCATGGTACCCTCGTTTTTCCTACAAATTCAGCAATTGTTTTCACTGAGAAAAAATATTTTTTAATATTTTCATCCTGTGTTTCAATTTTTATACTGTATTTTTTTTGTAGCGCTATACCAAGTTCTAAAGCATCAATAGAATCAAGGCCAAGACCATCAATAAATAAAGGTTCTTCACTAGAAATATCATCAATGGTAATATCTTCAAGATTTAAGGCCTGGATAATAAGCTCTTTAATCTCTCTTTCTAAATTATTCATATCCTAAATACCTATTGTAATAGTGCTGAATATCACGCATTAGCGCCCTTACACGAAGGGAACGGGGCAAGTCGTTTTGATAGTCAGCCGAGCGAAAAAGCTGCCCTGCTTTTAAGTCAAACACTGGACATTTTATTGGAATTTTATACCATTTTTCTCCTTTAATAAGCGTACTCGGATTACATTCCATCGTCAGAGCTTGTATGTCTACTTCAGCAGCAATAGCTAAATTTCCTAAACTTCGATGTAACCTTATAGGCTTTTTGGGTATTGATCGTGTCCCTTCTGGAAAAATAATAATATTTTCTCCACGCCTCAACTGTTCTACACAGTCACGGTAAAATTGCTCAGGGGTTAAATCATTGCGAATATAACCTGCTGCGCGCACAACGCCACCGAGAAAGGGATTTTTCCACAGTTCACTTTTTACAATACATTGAATATTCTTAAGGTGGGCCATGATCACAACAACATCTAAAAGACTGGGATGGTTACAAATAATTAACACTCCTTTTAGATCTTGAATCCCCGCTAAATCACTGGTTTTCACCTTTATTACCCCCAATAATTCTAAGCTTTTTAAATAGGCTTTAAAAGTATAGCGGATCACAAAACGGACTCTGTCATGTCGTTGGCGAAGATCCCTATTCAAGAGGGCAATCAAGGGAAACAAAGTCAAACAGAGGATAAGTCCTCCAACACCAATAAGGGAAAACCCCACTGCCGTTCCAAACAAACGCTTTAGGTAATTGCTCTTTTTAGTGAACACGCTCCAAGAGGAAATTTCCTCCAGGTACTGAAATTTTACATCTTTTTGCATCAGCTTTTAAAAATCCCAACAAACACGAAATGTTAGATAAATATTTATTTAATTCTTTTGAACTATATAATTCATTTCTTTCATAAGTCAAATATATACTTTTAGAAGGAAATTCCATAGATTTTTTGTCTGTATCCCCCCCGCTGAGGAGAAGGACAAAATAAACTTCTGAGACTTCACTTCCTATCTGTCCTTTATAGGGATGCGGCAACGACCTATCATAATAGATGTATCCCACTGTCTCTTTCTTTTGTTTTTGTAAAGCAAAGACTTCAACAAGCCCCATTTCAAAGCTCAATGCAGCACCTGATAAAGCCACATGATTTTTTCTATTTTTTACCGCAATTGAAAAAAGACCAATAATTGCATTATGCACTGACAAGCTAAAGTCTGTTGGGGATAGCATTTCCTTTCTTGTAAGACTGGATAAAAGGTTGACAACGCGCTCCATATCCCCGTGTCGACAAGAAACAACCCATGGAATCTGATCTAATGTTGCAGAGGAAGAGCTCCGGTATAGCCCTTCCACAACCTTTTGTCCCAAAGATGTCAAACGTCTTCGTATTATCGCAGATAAAGGCTTTTGACTTTGTTCAGATTCACTTTTCGGCCAAAACCCCGTCTCTTCTCCTATTTTCCAATAACATCGACTTATCTTTACGCAGTGATCTTGTAATTCAAAACTCATTTTTCATTACAACAGTCCTTACGAGCTATTGCATTCACAATATCATTTTCCATTTTCTTTACCCAACTATTATACCTGCGATGTACTTCTCCGGCTTCATAATTTAAATTACATGTATCTATATAATTTATAGAAAAAAAGCACGTATTATAATCAATCTGTACAATTGCCTTATGGGTCCTTTTTTCAAGATGACAGATAAGAGTTCGAGGTGTAGTTGAATCACAACGCCAGCCCCGTTTTGTAACAGCTTCACAGATACGCCGTCCTATTTCTTGAGGGGACATTTTTTTAGCTTCGTAGGGCATAAGATGTTGTTCAACATTGTATATTGGCACATGGTTTGCACACCCTATAAGACCACTTGTAACCACTGCAATAAGGAGCAAACCTATAAAATTTTTCATTCTTCTCTCTCTTGTCTAGTGTATTGAAAGCATAATTCTTAAAATTTGGAATGCAGTCTCAATTAAGAGATAAATATTGCCAAACATCTTTCATATGCTATTATTTTTTTTAAAATTTAAGTGAAAATCTTGCTTTTATCAATACAAAAAATTAATTCACAAAAAATGCGATTTCTTTTAAATGAATGTAAGGGTACGCATCATTTTGATTTTTCAGAACTGGATAAAAAACGTCCTTCTTTAGCCACACGCCGCCTAGCAACACTTGTTCTTACACGCTCTCTTTTGGCAGAAAGCAAGCTCATTTCCCCACAACAAGCAAAAAAAGTGACCATTCATCGACTAAAATCCGGGAAACCTTTTCTTAAATTCTATAGAAATATCAATTACTTACTACCATCCATTAGCCTGAGTCATACAGGTCCTTGGATAGCTTGCCTTTTATCAGATAAAAAGACACAGACAGGTCTGGATATAGAAGACATCACCGTCAATCGACCTTTCAAGAAATTATCCGAATATGCCTTCTCAAAAGAAGAGAATGAATTTGTTTCGCAAACAGGTCAACTTGGCTTTTATAAGTTATGGACAACGAAAGAAGCGATTGCAAAAAGCAGAGGGAAAGGATTGAATGACGCCCTTAAAATAGACTTAGGGCTTCAGCTTGCACACCCTTTCTCTGCAGCTCAAGCAGAAGTCAAAATAGCAGAAGGAAACTATCATCTCTTTCAGCAAATCATAGATCACAGCCTACTTCTTACAATTGCCCATAACACCATTTACAAAAAATAATTAAGAACAAGTATTAATTCTGGGTTGCTTCGCTCGGCTCCTTACCCTCTTTTTATCAAAATAATATCAGTCATTTTATCTCATCTTTATCTCTTGAGAAGTATATTACGTTTACTCATACCCAATCATATTGAGCCAAATTGTTTGAGCTTTATTCATTACACATTTAAGAGATCTTGGTTATAATTTTATATTACGTTTTCTTAAAATTTTTGATATATTAAAAAATGATAAAAAAACAATAGGAATATATGAAAATTCTCATTACGGGTTCTGAAGGGCTAATAGGAACCGCAATTTTTGAACGTCTCAAAAAGCTAAATATGGATACAGTTCACTTTGATAAAAAGTTTCCCTTAAAACACCCTTATTATGGTGACATTCTCAATAGGGATAAATTGGAAGCTACAGTAGCTGATTGTGATGGGGTTATTCACTTAGCAGCTGTTTCAAGGGTTATTTGGGGCGAAAAAAATCCGGAACTTTGTTGGAAGACAAACTATGAGGGTACCTGTTCTGTAATTAAAAGCGCCCTTCTCTCTCCCAAAAATCCCTGGATTCTTTACGCAAGCAGCCGAGAAGTCTATGGGAATCCACCTATTCTTCCAGCAACTGAAGAGACTCCCTATAATGCCATTAATATTTATGGAGAATCAAAAATAGAAGCTGAAAAAGCAATTTTAGGAGCCCGCGAAAAAGGTCTTCAGACAGCAATTGTTAGGTATTCTAACGTCTACGGATCTCTTCATGATCATCATGATCGCGTTATTCCAGCTTTTTGCAAAGCTGCAGCGACGGGAAATCCTATAAGAGTCGATGGCTTTTCTAATACCTTTGATTTTACTTATATCGATGATGTAGTTGAAGGAACGTTAAAAATTGTCTCATTGCTCTGTGAGGGTAAAAATCCGCTTCCTCCTTTTCACTTAACAACTGATAAAGAAACATCCTTACGAGAAGCTGCAGAGCTAGCGAATAAAATTGGAAAAAAAAAATCCAAAATTATTGAAGCCCCTTCAAGACAGTATGATGTCCCAAACTTTTGTGGGGATTCAACCAAAACTAGGAATATTTTAGGATGGGAGCCAAAGATAAGTATAGAAGAAGGAATTGAAAGATTAACCAAGCTATTTCAAAAATAAATTACTAATAGAATATGAGGCTTACGTGTGATTATCCTTAAAATTATCCATGGATATCCGATGCGATTTAATGCTGGATCTGAGGTCTATAGCCAGCTTCTTTGCCATGGATTAGCCCAAGAACATGAAGTTCATGTTTTTACAAGAGAAGAGGATGTTTTTCAGTCGGATTATGTCATACATCGAGAGGAGGATATTTTAGATCCTCGTATCAAATTGCATGTGATCAATATGCCTAAGCTTCGTCTGCTTCAACGCTACCAACACATGGTGGTGGATCAAAAATTCGAGCTTCTTTTAGAAGAGATAAAGCCTGATATCGTCCATATTGGACACCTCAATCATCTCTCCACATCACTCGTAAATGTTATTCGTCAAAAGAATATTCCCATTGTTTTTACCCTACATGACTACTGGCTTATGTGTCCTCGAGGGCAATTTTTACAAAGAAATTCTCAAGAACCTTGGGCCTTATGTGATAGCCAAGAAGATTCCAAGTGTGCAACCCATTGCTTTACAGGTTTTTTCTCAGGTTATTCAGAAGATCAACAATCGGATGCAGCCTATTGGACAAAATGGGTTTCTCAACGTATGGATCACATTCAAGATGTTGTGGCTAAAGTTGATCTGTTTATTGCTCCTTCTCAGTATCTCCTCTGTCGATTTAGAGACGAATTTAAGATTCCTAAAGAGAAGCTCACTTATCTAGATTATGGATTTAACCTTGAAAGATTGAAAAATAGGTCAAGAATCTCTCATGAGCCTTTTACATTTGGGTATATTGGAACTCATATACCCGCAAAAGGCATTCAAGACCTGATCATTGCATTTTCTCATGTAAAAGAAGATCGCCTTTTGCGTATTTGGGGCCGATCTCGTGAAGAAACAGCCAATCTAAAATCTATTGTTTCGACTCTACCTTTTCATGTGCAAAAACGCATTGAATGGAGGCCAGAATATAGAAATCAAGAAATTGTTTCAGATGTTTTCAATCATATTGATACGTTGGTCGTTCCCTCCATCTGGGTTGAAAATTCACCTCTTGTTATCCATGAAGCTCTTCAAGTGCGCCTTCCTGTTATTACGGCGAATGTCGGAGGGATGGCAGAGTACATTCACCATGGTGTTAATGGTCTTTTATTTAAACATAGAGACCCTGTAAGCCTTGCTGCACAAATGGAAGCACTTGCTTTAAATCCAACTTATGCCGCTCAATTGGGTTCCAGAGGGTATCTTCAATCGAAGAAAAAAGATATTCCATGTATAAAACAGCATGTTAGCGATGTTGAAGCAATTTATCACAACCTTCTCATAGAAAAAGGAAAAAGAGTTTATGCAAAAACCCGGCCCCTGGCGAATCACCTTTGATACCAATCCAGACCAATGTAACTTTAAGTGCGTTATGTGTGAATGTTTCTCACCTTATAGTGATGTTAAAGAAAAGCGCGTAAAAGCTGGAATTTCAAAAAGAAAAATGGATATTAACCTCATTCGGCAGGTTCTTGAGCAAGCGCAGGGAACTCCCTTAAGAGAAATTATACCCTCAACAATGGGAGAACCCCTTTTATACCCTGAATTTGAAGAAATCATTGAGCTTTGTAAAAAATATAATATTAAACTTAACCTAACGACAAATGGTTCATTCCCCCGAAAAGGGGCAGAAGGATGGGCTAAACTGTTAGTTCCCATAACCTCTGACATTAAAGTTTCCTGGAATGGATCAACGAAGGAAACACAAGAAAAAATTATGATTGGAGCTCATTGGGAAAGCGGTCTTGAAAATTTAAGAACTCTCATTCGCATCCGAGATGAACAGGCCCAGCAAGGAGGAAACCGGTGTCGAATTACTCTGCAGCTTACTTTCTTGGAAGCTAATGTAAACGAACTTTGCGATATTGTGGAGTTAGCAATTTCTTTAGGGGTTGATCGAATAAAAGGACACCATCTATGGGCGCACTTTAAAGAGATTAAAGAGTTTTCTATGCGACGTAATACGCAAGCTATTAAGCGGTGGAATCATGTTGTTAGAAAAGCAAAAGAAATAGTGAGTCATCATCCTTTGGCAAACGGAGAACTTCTTATTCTAGAACATATAGAGGAGCTGAGCACAGAAGCTGTTACTGACCTCAACCCAGGGGGAGCATGTCCTTTTTTAGGGCAAGAGGCATGGATTAATACGGAAGGAAGATTCAGCCCTTGTTGTGCGCCTGATGAACTTCGAAAAAGCTTGGGAGATTTTGGAAATCTTTACAAAAATACAATGGAAGAAGTTTGGACAAGTGAAGCCTATCAAAATTTGTGTCAAACCTATCAATCTCACTCTTTATGTATTGGCTGCAATATGAAGAAACCTCAGGTGGCTTAACGTTATGAAGTCTTCCCTTAATGAAATAGCAGTCTCTCTTTGTAAAACTCATCATACATTTGAGAACCGCCCTCTCTACTCGGCTCGATTTCAAAACGTTCTAAAATATCATCAGCCGGGGCTTGCCCCTGCTAAAGATCTTACGGGATCGTTTCATATTACCTTAGAAGGGAAGCCTGCGTATCAAGGAAGGTTTAAACAAACTTTTGGGTTTTACTGTTCTTATGCTGCTATAGAGACAGATACAGGATGGTGCCATATTGCAGCGGATGGAAAGCCTATCTATAAAAATCGATACGCTTGGTGTGGAAACTATCAAGAAAACCTCTGTCCTGTGGTAGACTCACAGGGAAATTATTTTCACATTGATCTTCAAGGAGCGCGTATATATCCCGTTAATTATCGTTATGCTGGAGATTTTAAGGATGGCATTGCTGTGGTGTGTCATGAAAATGGAAAGAGTTCCCATATAAACACTCAAGGCGCATTGATTCACTCAAATTGGTACCATCAGCTAGATGTTTTTCATAAAGGCTTTGCACGCGCCAAAGATGAAGAAGGATGGTTTCATCTCACAAAAGAAGGTGTGCCTGCCTATATCCATAGATTTGTAGATATTGAACCTTTTTATAATGGGCAAGCTCACGCTCAAACCTTTGCGGGTGTCCTCGTTATCATTAATGAAACTGGAGACGTTATAAGAGAAATTTCATCTGCTCAAAAAGACTTCATGGGTGAGTTATCGAGCGATCTTGTCGGATTCTGGAAATCAGAAACAATAAAGCTTGCAGTTGACTTAGGGCTTTTAGATGGACTCCCTGCAACAACTGACGTCATTGCAAAAAGGTGCCACATGCCTATTTCAAACGCACAAAGAGTTATAAGAGCTTTAAGTGAAGTGGGGCTTGTGGAAAAATCAAATAAAAACTGGGTGTTAACAAATAAAGGACAGCTCTTAACACCAACGAATAAATCTTTTATGGCTGCCGCTAGTCAGATGTGGTCAAAAGTACAAAATGAGTGGCGTCCCTTAAAAGAAAAACTACTAAGCCCAGATGTGCATCATCACCCTACATTTAAAGAAGAAACAACGAATCAAAAGGAGTTAGAAATTTATCGTCGCGCTTTGGAAGGGTATGCTCGACGAGATTTTGAGGAAGTTTCTAAATGGTCAAGTTGGGGCAAACACTCTTCTGTTGTTTCTTTTGGACAAACTGGCGTAACTCTCTTACATGAAATTATTAAAGAACACCCTTCAGTTTATGGAATCCTTGCTCATGAGAATAGGCCTCTTTATCATTTTGATATCGAGCGTCGTTTACAAAATAGACTCACCCGGGTTTTTATAGACTATGATAAAGAGTGGCCTATAAAGGGAGAGGCCGTGATAATGCCTCGATTCTTACATTATTTTCCAGATAAAGATGTCCTGATTCTTTTAGAAAAAACGAATAGAATCCTTCCAAATTCCGGTCCCCTATATCTTTTTGAGATGGTCTTAGATCCCTATACCTCAGCAGGAGGGCTTTTAGATTTAAACATGCTTGCAGAATCAGGAGGAGGGTTAAGAACATTTAACCAGTGGGAGGCTTTATTGGCTAAAGCTGGCTTTTCTATAAAAAAGTCTCAATCCATAAAACCCTATTTACATCTTATCCAAGGATGTAAACAGTGAACTGCTCCTCTAGTAACAAAGAGTTTCAAGAGAATGGCTTTATTATCGTAAAGAATGTGATTTCTCTGCCTGTCCTACAACAATTAAAATCTACCGTTTTTAAAAGTATAAAAAAATGTTCTGAACAGTTGGGAATTATAGAAGAAGATTATCTCTCAGTTGTTAGTCGATGGGGTGCACCTTCACCTATTACTGCAAATGTACCCTCATCCCTTTTAAATACTTTAATGCAAGAAACGAAAAAAATAGTAGGAGACTCTCCCTGTCTCAGTAAGCTAAATATCATCGGTAAAAATGCATATTGCACGGGCGCTGTTCCCTATCACCAAGATATTTCATACTCTCCTCAAGAACCTTATCAACTTTCAGCCTGGTTAGCGCTCCATGATGTTTTGGAAAATTCGGGTCCCTTAGAAGTTATTCCGAAAAGTCATTTAGATCCAATTATTCCTGCTATAGACTTTTGGTCTCCCGAATTTGTTCCAGACCTATCTCTTAAAAAGTTCGCTCAAAAACTTCTTCTTGCTGCAGGAGATATTGTTTTCTTTGATTCCCGACTCTGGCATGGCAGTTCTGAGAATAAAGATTTATCTCCTCGTTATGCCTTGGTGACGCGATGGACCACTAAAAATTGGAAGCCAAATCAATGTATTCCCCCCATAACCCCAAAATTCTTTGGAATGTGGACAAGTGGTCAAATGACTCAAAATATTTTAGCTCAAGGATTACAAGTTTTTTTTGATAAGAAGGAAACTGATTTCATGGAGATTATTGATGCATGGGTCAAGGCACTAGAGATTGATGAGCTGCCATTTTACATTGATGTTCTTCAGGTTATAGAAAACTTAAAAAAAATAAAAATTCTTCACTTAGCCTTTGTTAGACATAATGGAGGTGATGCAACGGGAACAATCTATAAGAATCTTTGGAACAGTTTTTTATCTCCTATGATCGAACATCTCCCCCAAATTCAAAAGAAAAGAGGCGCTTTATGAACTCCATCAAAAAAGAATATGAAAAACAAGGATTTTGTCTTATCCCCAAAGCATTACCCAAACCTCTTGTTGCTAATTTACTCAAAGCTACCAAAAATACCTTAAATAATGAAGATTTTGCTTATGATTTTTGTACAATTAACGAAAGCAAACATATACATAAAGTAAAATATATGTTTGAAAAGGATGAGATTTTTTTAAAAGCTCTCGTTCATGATTCTATTCTTGCTATCATACTTTCTCTTATTGACGACCCACAAGCTATTGTTCCTACTTGGGAAGATATGCTTATTAAAATTCCTCATGCAGGCATTCCGGTTACTGTGCATCAAGATCTTGCCTTACAGTCAGTAAAAACATCTGTTTTTAGTCTTGGCATTTATTTGCATGAGGCTCAACATAACCCTGTTTATTACCTTCCAGAGAGCCATACGCTAGGACCTCTTACGCGAGATGAAATTTATGAAGTTTATCATCAACAAAAAAATAATTTTGTTCCTGTTTATGCAAATGCTGGAGATATTTCTGTTCATAATGTAAAAACAGTTCATTTTTCTGAAGAAAATAAAACTCCTCACCCACGATACACCTGGTACTTAGAATTTCGCACTAAAGATCAGTTAATGAAAGATAGCCCTTGGGATGATGAGTGGATTGCTCGTCGGAGAGCTATTTGGATTCATGCTCTGCAAACTTACCAAAATAACAAGGACTATCTCATACCTGATAAAGACGAGATGCTTCCTTATATGAACCCCTTGAATCTTCGTATTTCTCATACGAATGAAACAATCCAGTATGACATGAAAAGCCCTTATAACCACTTTGTTTAGAGGGAAAAATGATTGATCTTAGAAGTGATACTGTAACTCAACCCTGTGAAAATATGCGTGCCTATATGGCCAAGGCTCCGGTAGGGGATGATGCTTATAGAGAGGATAAGAGCGTTAACCTTTTACAAGATTACTGCAAAGATTTATTTCACGTTGAAGATGCCTTGTTTGTCACCAGTGGCATGATGGCTAATCGCTTGGCTTTTCTATGTCAAACATCTCCTGGGAATGAAGTTATTACTGAGTCTTCTTATCATGTAAACTTTTTTGATAGTGCTCCCATGGCAGCTTTTGCTGGTGTTGTGATGAACCCCTGTGTAACGTCAGACGGAATATTGCGCACCAGAGATGTTGAAAAAGCTCTTTGTTCTAAACAGCGCTATGATTATTTTGCTCAACCTAAACTCATAAGCATTGAAAATTCCATTAATGGGTGGGCCGGGAAAATATTTCCTTTTGAAGAATTAAAGTCTTTATACAAACTAGCTAAAGAAAAAAAACTCTCTCTCCATTTAGATGGGGCTAGACTATTTAATGCCCATATAGCCACAGGCATTTCCTTGAATGAGTATGCTGCACAAACGCATACGGTGTCTGTTTGTTTTTCAAAAGGTCTTGGCGCTCCCTATGGTTCTCTTCTTATGGGAAGTGAAGACGTCATCAATAAAGCAAGAAAATTTAGACTCTGGCTAGGAGGTGGCGTTCATCAAGCCGGTATGCAAGCGGCTGGTGCTTATTATGCTCTTCAACATAATCTACCGCGATTAAAGGAAGATCATGAGTTAGCTCAGTATTTTGCTCAAGAGCTTTTGCAAATCCCAGAGATAACTCTTACGAATTCTGCTATTGAAACAAATATAGTTCAATTTAGCCTTAATAGTTTAAATATAGATACAGATCGCTTTTTAGAGGAGTGTGCTCAGCAGGGGTTGTATTTGTTTCCATGGTTACCGACAGTGATCCGTGCAGTGATTCATCGACATATTACTCAAGAAAACATTGATCAAGCCATATCCACTATTAAAGGAATTGTCTTACATAAAAGCAAGAAGATAGGTTTAGGACGATGAAAAAATATAAGATCGACTTATTTAGCGATACCAACACAAATCCTTCTCCAGGAATGAGAAAAGTCATGTGTGAAGCCGAAGTAGGCAATGAGGTTGCTGGTGAGGATCCAACCGTTAATAAGCTTCTGGAAAGAGTTTGCGATCTTCTGGGAAAAGAAGCGGCTGTTTTTTTACCTTCCGGAACGATGTGCAATGGCATTGCGTATCGTGTGTTGTGTCAACGTCCTGGTGATCTTATTATTTTAGATGAAACGGCCCATCCGCTCATAAAGGAAGCTGGATTAATTGCAGGACTAGCTCATGCTCAACCTTACGTTGTTAAGGGGAATCGAGGCATATTTACGGTTAAAGAAATAGAAACTGTTTTAGCTACAGAAAGAGGATATAATTTATCCTGTCCCCGAGTTGTCTCTATAGAGCAAACGACTAATTTTGGGGGCGGAGTGATTTGGTCTCTAAAAGCCATTGAGGAAGTTTGTTCATTTGCCCATAAGCA
>JAIEOZ010000053.1 GCA_019750035.1 Alphaproteobacteria bacterium
CACTGTGGTCATGCGCCTTCATTAATGATTCCAGAGCATATTCAAATTGTTAAAGACTGGTTGCAAGATGTTGCCTAGAATCTTTTAAAATAATATCTCTGTGTCATCCCCGCGAAAGCGGGGATCCAGAGAGTATTGAAAAACAATATATTATTTCCTATGAAATTCCTTATAAGAAATATCCTTGAATTTCAAATGATTGCTGGATCCCCGCTTTCGCGGGGATGACACAGAGGGAGAAAACAAAAGTGCAAATTCTAAACACAGTTACTGAAAAAAGAGTTTTTAACGGTCGACTACTTACTAAGAATGATAGGGCTGCCAGATGTTAGAGAGGCGCCTAGCCAAGATCGCCAGCCTAAATAACTCTTCTCTTGCAGAAAAGTCGAGGGAGGATCTTTTACTGTATAAACGAGAGTATAGTCATTCTCGGGACCAGCATAAAGTTTTGTCAGATCCTGAAGTCGTGAGAATCCCTTCCCAATGGGCAAGAAAATATCCAGTTGTTCTGGAAGTAACGGGCCAAGATGCAGGCGAAAATGATTCTGTTGGTCCCAGACTCTTGTCCCCAAGGCCGCTCCTTGTCCTAAGGCTTGCCATTGGCCCTCTTGGCCGATGCGAGTGCGTTGATCTTTCTCGATAAGACGCCAACGTCCTACACATTTTTCAACGCGAACGTCAATGTGAAAATAACTGTTTAAGATGGATATCAGCCCTTCTGCGGAATGAGGATGCGACCAATATAAGCTTGCATAATCTAAAAGACTGCGGTCGGGTACATGAAGGCGATTTTGAAGAGCAGGAGGTTCAATCCCCAAAAAGGACTTTAGAGATTGGGCAATTTCGGTTTTCTCAGGCGTTAGGGAATTGAGACTAAGCATATATTGTTTGCGGATGAGATGCAGAATAGAAATGAGACGATGGTTAAAAATATCAAGAAAATCTTTAAGGCTTGTATCTCCATTACGGACACGTTGAATAATCATTTCTGTATAGGGAAAGGGGAGGGGACCTTGAACGCCAGCTAGTCCCATAAAATTGACATTCAGGATAGGAGGGCCATCAACAGGATCGTCAGATTCTAACGCTGTATTTTCTAATGAATAAATATCACTTGCCATTGATTCCAGATAAACCCGGGATTTTACAGTGACAACTTCATCCTGAAAGTTAGATGTTTCTCCAAAAAGAGCCGCTTCAGGGGAAAGGTATTCTAAGAGCTTAATGGCTTGATGAAATTCAAACCGATAAGGCTCTGCCAAAAGAACATCTTTTACACTAAGCATTGACTGCCGATTTGAGCGGGCCATTTCTTCCAAACTCCATCACTTTGAGTACTTATTAGAGTTAGCTCCGTAAAGGAGTTTAATGATACATAAAGGCTGAAAAATTCATTAAGAACAGAAGCAAGAATGTAACCCCCTTGACCAGAAAAGGGCGCTTCATGGATGGTTAAGGTAATGCTTAGTCCTTGAATAAATCCTCTCCAGCAATCTCTTCCCCAGCGTCTTGTTACAGGCTTATAATTAATATCCTCAAGCAAATTAATTTCTGGATGAGAGTGCGTTTTATTAAAACCAGAATACAGTTGCAAAAGTTCTTTTAAGGCTGATGTTGCTTTGTCGCTTCCACTTAGACTTAAATGGTTTAATGAAAGTTGAGAAATTAAGCGCCATTGGGAATCTCCTCCTAAAGAAGGTGAAATATGGGCACTCGGACGTTCAAGGCAAGTGACCGATGCTGGAGGAACGATTCCATCGACTTGGAGCGTAGCGCCCGCAGGAATATAGGTTGCTAGATCTCTGTTGGTGCAGAGGGTATAGGCATAAACGGTTTGGTGACTCGGGTTTTGTGGCGTAAAATTATAGTCAACAAAGGAAATGGAAACGTCCGTACCTGTAATATCAGGATTGCTGGATAAGGTACGTATTGAATACCAGAACAAGTTTTCAGCATTCTGCTCTATATCATAGTCGAAAGAAAAATAGGGTGCAAAGGTTTCTGTTTCTTGCTTGCCGCCGACAACTTCAATAACCTTTAGAATAGTGTGAATTTCGGTTGAATCTTCATTTCGCTGGTCCCCTGTTAAACGGTAGGAGACAGATTGATGGTTGAGGTCAATAGGTTCACTAATTTTATGAAAAAGGTTAATTATAGGTGTACACCCCAGTTGAAAGTTATGATGACTCACTCGAAGCATACTGGCTTGACTGCGATCAGCTAAGGGAATGTAAATGTCTACATGATGGTTGGCTCCTGCAACTGAAAAATGCTGGATGTCAATAAACTTAAATTTATTTGGAAAAACAAAATACTCGTAAAGAAGGCGATAGGATTTAGGAGTTTTATGAGGATAGGGAATTAAAGACTCTTCTTCACCAAAACCCACGGGAACAATAGCTCCATCAGGGAGTCGGATGGGGATGTCCGCATTGTCAGCTTTGATAAACACTGGCGTGGGATTTTCTGGATGATAGCCGAAAATGCTATCATAAAGGCATTGAGTCGTGCGAGGATCACCAGAGAGATAGAAGCGCAAACTGGAAGGATTGAGCTCGTCCAGTTTACCATCATAGCGTCGAACACGAATTCTAAGTACCCATTGGGTTTGCAGATCAGAGGAGGGAAGGGGACTTTGATCAATATTTGTCACAGCAACGTCTGAAACTTCAAAAGGCCATAATTCTACGGGATAAGTTGTTTGAAAACGACATATTTTCTTTTCTTGAGCCTCAATAAAAAGATTGGTTTTACGAGGAACAATATAGCCTGATGTTAGTTTTCCCAAATGAGGAGACAAACGGAATGAGGCAACTGATGCGGAAGGGAAGGGAGAAATAAACTGGGGATAAAGGACGCCTAAGAGTGTATTTGTAAATTGAATATAACGATTATCGAGTTCTTTTTGAAGACGACCGGTCAGAAAGGCAAAGGATTCTAAAAGTCGTTGAACATGTGGGTCTGCAGAACCTGTGGGAGATAGATTTAAATTTTGAGCTATCTTGGGGTGTTTTTTAGCAAAATTTTCTCCTGCTCGACGCAAATACATCATTTCTTGTTGATAATAATCAAGCATTTGCTCGAAATGTTCCCGACTCACTCTCAGCTCCCTTAGCTATTATTTTTATTCAATCAGTGTACTTGAAAAGTTCTCTCCTTGCTATCTATCTCTTTGCCTATAATAGGGTCTAAATGGCAATATATGCTGGAAGCAGGCTTATTTTCTGCCGAAAAGCTTTTCTAAATCAGCTTTCTTGAGTTCGACATAAGTGGGACGTCCGTGATTACACTGACCAGAATGGGGTGTTTGTTCCATTTGACGGAGAAGAGCATCCATTTCCTCGAGGGTAAGCTTGCGACCTGCGCGTACGCTGTTGTGGCAAGCGCTTGTTGCTAAAATTTCAGCGAGTCGTTCTTTAAGACTCAAAGATTCCCCCAGTTCTTTCAGTTCATCAAGTAAATCTTGTAAAAGGGCTTGAAGATTTATGTCTCCTAAAAGGGCTGGAGTTTCTCGAATCAAAAGAGCCTTTTCTCCGAAAGGCTCTATGACAAGGCCAAGATTAAGGAGGTCATTTTGAATAGACTTAAAAAGAGGAACAGCCTCTTCATCAAGTTCTACAACGACTGGGATTAAAAGAGGCTGTCGCTTAATATGTCCTATTTCAGTCTTAAGACGCTCATAAACAAGGCGTTCATGCGCAGCATGTTGGTCAATAATGACTAAGCCTTCTTGTGTTTGGGCAAAAATATATGTTTCATGAAATTGTGCTTTTGCGAAACCGAGAGGAGGGACATCAAAAGGTGCTTCATTTAATGAGGATGGGGGAGAAACTTCTTCAAAACTGTTCAATGGAGTAGAGGAAGATGATTCTTTTAAGACGTGCGGTTCATTGGTAATAGAATGTTGAGGCCATTCTGAAATTCTTGTGCTTTGAGAGGGTCTTGGGATGAATTCCGTTAAGGAAGGTTGGTGTAGAGATTTTGGCCGCAAAGCTTGAAGAGCTTGAGCACTTATGGTTGTAGATGTTTGATGGCTTGCTTTTGCAAGAGTTTGTTTGAGAGCGCTAACCATTGTTCCTCGAATAAGACCACTGTCCCGAAAGCGAACTTCAACTTTGGAAGGATGAACATTCACGTCGACATCTTCCCGTGGCAGCTCGAGAAAAAGGGCTAAGAGTGGATAGCGATTGGAGGCTAAAAAATCTTGGTAAGCGGCTCTCACAGCCCCCTGAAGAAGTTTATCTTTTACAGGTCTTCCATTGACAAAAAGATATTGGTGAGACGCGTTGACCCGATTAAAGGTAGGAAGAGAGATAAAGCCTTTAAGGAAGATATCTCCTCGAGTCATTTCTAAAGGCAACGCATTTTGAACAAATTCAGGCCCCATAATTTGGGCTAGACGTTCTGGGAGGGATGGGCAGATCGTATGGTCAAAAACAACGCGTTGATCAGCCATAAGCTTAAATCCGACGTGAGGATGGCTCATGGCAAGCCGATTTAAAAGCTCAATAGCGTGAGAGAGTTCGGTTGAGGGCGTTTTAAGAAACTTAAGTCGTGCAGGTGTAGCATAAAATAGATCTTTAACTTCAATATGGGTACCTTGTAAGTGAGAGGCAGGGATGAGGGGTTGTTTTTCTCCCCCTTCTATCTTTAAAGTCCAAGCTTCTTGAGTGTCTTGGGCACGGCTTGTGAGGTGAAGGCGACTGACGGAGCCAATGGAGGGAAGAGCTTCCCCGCGGAACCCAAGCGTTTGAATATTGAAAAGATCACTGGAAGGAAGCTTCGATGTTGCGTGACGTTCTACAGAAAGCTCAAGATCTTCAGAAGTCATGCCAACGCCATTGTCAGTGACAGCAATGAGACTGCGACCTCCCTCTCTAAGTTGGACTGTTATGGCCGTGGCTCCTGCATCAAGCGAATTTTCGACAAGTTCTTTAACGGCGGCAGCAGGACGCTCAATTACTTCTCCGGCGGCGATTTGATTGATAAGATGAGGTTCTAACTTGCGAATTGTCATGCAGCGAGATATTCTCTTGCCAGGCGTTTTCCTTCTTCAACAGCAGGTTGATCAAAGGCATTTACGTTAATAAGGTATGAGGTGAGAATAGTTTCTATCATAAAATGCATCATAAGGGACCCTAGGGTATATTCGTCGATAGAGTTAACGGTTATTAGCCGAGTCGGACATTTGTTACGGATTAAAGTTTCATAAGTCGCCATTTGTTCTGCTGTAAAAAGATCTCCCATAGATTTGCCTGTCAATTCAGGGATGAGAGTTGAACGAATGGCGTCTCCTTCTCCTTTCCAATTTCGTACAATAAGGGTAAAAAACTTATCTTTTGGTCCATCAAGATAAAGTTGAAGCTGACTGTGTTGATCTACCGTTCCAAGGGCATGGATAGGTGTTGTTCCTTTTCCATTTTTTCCTAAACTTTCTGCCCATAATTGACAATACCACTGGGCAAAAAGATCGAGTTGATCAGCGTAAGGAAGCAGGACTGAAATTGTTTTCTGCCGATAATTTTCTAAATATACAGCCATTGCTGCTCCTTTAAGAGCAGGAGGTGTCTGATTCGTGAGGTGATTTTGTAAAACTGTGCGTGCCCCTTTTCGAAAGGCATAAGGATCAAGACCTGCAAGAATAGCAGGCACAAGTCCTACGATGGAAAAGCAAGAAAATCGTCCTCCCACCTCTTGAGGGTGATCAAGACATAGCCAGTTATAAGTTTCGGCGATTTTTCGTAAAGGATTTTCCGTAGGTTCAGTAATGACCATAAAGTGATTCTGAAGACCTTTTTTTTCAAAATGTTGTAGACAGGTTAAAAGTTGCAGAAGCGTTTCAACAGTGCTTCCTGATTTAGAAATGGCGATGACCCCTGTTGTTTTAAAGTTAATCTTTTGAAAAAATAAGGAAAAAGTCTGCGGATCTATGTTATCGAGGAAATGTAGACGAGGGTGTGCAGAGGTTGAAAGAGCATATAGAGCTTGCCCCCCCAGACTTGATCCTCCTGTGCCTAAAATAATGATATCTTCAAAGTCTTTAAATTGGCTCGCTGCAATCTTGCAAAACTCGATATCATCATCTTTTTCCACCAAGGAAAGAGCAGAAAGAAGTCCATTTTGATAAGAATGTTTAAAAACGTCCAAAACGTTTGATTTTAAGTACGTATGAAGAATGGCTCTATTGCCATTTCCCGTATAACAGCCGGCAAGATTTTGGGTATAAGTCATTATTTACCTTTAGATTGAGAAGTATTAAGGGATGGTCCCGTAAATGCAAAGGTTAATGAGTCTGGTTTAAGAGTCTTTTGAACGAACGTATTCATTTCTTTAAGGGTTGTTTTTTCAGCTCTTTCTAAAAGTGTGAGGGCTGCATCAGGTTTTAAGTTATAGGCTAAGGGGTCTTCATATTCTTGAACCACAGCCTCTGTACTGGTTAAACGAAGGATTTTGTTGCGTTCCAAAGAAAGTTTGGCGTTGCTCAGCTCTTGTTGGGTGATTCCGAAGTCTTTAATTCTTTCCCATTCGGATCTTACAAACTTAGCAACTTGTTGTGCATTTGAGCATTCACAGGAAAAACCCCCTGTCAAAATGTCGATAGCCCCAAAATGACTTTCCGTAAAATCAATGGAATAAACAAGCCCTCTCTTCACTCTTAGCTCTTCATTAAAACGCCCAGTCAAGACATATTGGAGAAGGAGATACTGAGGGTATTCTTTACTTTGTGGATTTACGCCGGGTTGACAAAAAGCAACAACGGTTTGAGGAACATCCTTTTCTATCAAAACTTCCTTGTGACCCCACTGGGGGGTCAGAGACGTATGTAAGGAAAGAGGAGGAAAGTGGAGGGTCCCAAAAGTTGAATCCAAGAATGCAGTGATTTCTTTTTGAGTTACATCGCCAACAACCACAATTTTGGGTTGAGCGACAAACTGCTTTGTACGTTCATTTTCCAGATCTTGTGCTGTAAGAGAGCCAACAGCTTGTGCGACTTTCTCAAAGTTTATATTGAAAGAAGAATCAGGAAAGATCACATTCATCAAACTAAGATAAGCAATGGTCTCTAAATCTTCTTTAAAGTGCGAAAGAAAAGTTAAAGTTCGTGTTTTACTATAACTTAAGTCAGCTTTTTGAAATTCAGGATTTTCAAGTAAACGTGTCCAAAGCTTAAGTGTGGAGGGTAAGCCATTTTTAGTTGTTTTAATGAATAAAGAATTCTTTGAAATGCCTATACTTAAAGTTGTTGAAGCCGGCGTTTCATTTGAAAATCGATCCATCTCGAGGGGAGATAAAACCCCGGCGCCTGAGTCCAGCACTTTTTGAAAGAGTAAAGTCACTGGGTTGAAGGGAGGGGCAGATTTTTCTTTATCAAAGATAAAAGCTAATGAAACGATGGGAGAGGTGTGATCTTCAATAAGCCAAACCTCGAGTTTGCTGGAGGTTTTAAAAGATTGAATAGGCAGAACGTCTGCTTTGACAGGAAAAGCTCCAGAGGTCAAAAAAAGACAGATGAAGATTTTTTTTATGAACTTAATCCCATTGTCTTGAGAATTTACCCACTTCATCGTTATGACGGCTTTGAATTGACTGAGTATACTTAACATCAAGATCTCTTTGCTTCAGAAGGTGACGGCACGGACTTTTTTTTCAAGATTCCCATGACAGCGTGGTCTTTTGTTAAATAGTTTTGGATAACTCTTTGTATATCAGCAGACGTCACTTTTTTCAAATCTTGAGGTAAAGAATTAATTTGTTCTAAGGTTAATCCAGAGGAAAAAGCTGTTCCTAGGAAATGAGCTCGTTCAAAAATATCATCCAATTTCATAACCCAGCTGTTATAAATGTAAAGCTGTGTGCGGTTGAGATCTTCTTGGGTTAAACCATTTTGAGCAATTTTCTCGAGTGTTTCATTGATAATATTCTCAATATCTTTGATTTTTGATTCATCTAGGGGATGGACAACTATTGAAAAACTCCATGGATCTAAAAAATCAGTGAGAGCGTACTGACTGTGAAAAGTTGAAGCTAGTTTTTCCTTATGAACGAGAGTTTCTTCAAGGCTACCCTTGAAGTCTCCACTTAAAAATACACTCAAAAGTGTAAGGGATAAATGATCTTGATAATGCTGTTTCTTAAGTTCAGGAATGGGATACATTTGAGAAAAAGAAAGAGTTGGTGTTTGAGGATGTTCAACAAGGATGGGGGCTATTTTTTTCTTTTTGAGAGGTTCTTGGGGACGGGTTCTGGTAATTTTCGGACCAGAAGGGATATTTTCGTAGTATTTTTCGGCCCAAGCTCGGACTTGAGCAGGGTCAAAATCACCAGAAACAATGACAAAAGCATTGTTAGGATGGTACCATTTTTTATGAAAAGCTTTAACATCATCAAGTGTTATAGCGCGAATATCCTTTTCCCAACCAATAATGGGATTTTTATACGGGTGAATGGTGAAGAATTGATTATTAAACTTTTCATTGAAAAATGAGTCAGGATCATTCTCTGTGCGCATGAGACGTTCTTCAATAATAACGTTTTTTTCTGTTTCAAATTTGTCTTGATTAAAAGCGACGCCTTGCATGCGACCTGCCTCAAACCGCATTAAAAGTTCGAGATGGTCTGTCATCACCATTTTATAATAAAAAGTAACATCTCTAGCTGTATAGGCATTGCTATGCGCGCCAGATGCATTAAAATCTTCTAAAAATTGCCCCATTTGAATTTCTGGTGAGGCTGTTTCCATCAGGTGTTCAAGATAGTGTGCAAGCCCTGTTTTACCAGGCACTTCATCAGCAGATCCAACCTTATACCACGTGGTGTAGCTTACAATAGGGGCACGTTTATTCTGCATAAGAATAAATTGAAGACCGTTTTTTAAAGTGAAAGTTTCGTAGTGTAACAAAGGTTCTGCTGAAAGTCTCTCAGCCCACAATACCAAGAGAAAAACTCCTATCGCCTTTTTTATCATACGTATAACCATTTATTCAGAGTTCTTGGTTTTGCTTGTTGTGATTCCTTGATTTTCAAGGTTTAGACTTTCTTCATAAGGGTTGAGGACGTCACCCTTAGGTTTCGTTTTTCTGATGCCCAACTGTTCCAGAACAGGTTTGCCTTTTGCATGTTCAATATGAGATTCTGCGTCAACTTCTTGTCGTACTTTATCTTGCCCTTCTTGAGCGCCTGCCAAATCAAGAAGTGCTTTTTGACCCGGGCTTGCGGTTTTATTGTTTGGTTTCGAGCCCAAAAACTTTTCTTTTTTAGCGTCAAATTCCTTGACGTCTTGAGGGCGAGGGGTACCCGGCTGAGGTGTTGGAAGAGCAAAAAAATCAGGAGGCATATCTAAAGGTTGGATACTCGGACTCACAGAAAATTCGTCGGGGGGATCACGATCAATACCTAGACTTTTTTTAACATTCTGGCATCCATAGAGCAAAAAACATCCTGATAAAAGAGTTATTGTTATAAAGTGTAAGCGTTGGGTCACGTTTCTTTCCTCACATAGCTTTCTAAAAGTAAAAGACATACACCTACGGTAATGGCGCTATCAGCCACATTAAACGCAGGAAAATGATAACCTCCAATGTAGAGGTGAACATAAATAAAATCAACTACTGCGCCAAAACGCAATCGATCAATAATATTTCCAAGGGCTCCGCCAATAATTAGGCTCAAGCTAATCAACAAAAGTTTATCTGTTGTTCTCCAGAGCCATACGCCTAAACCTATGGAAATCACTAAGGCCATTGTGATAAGACCTAAAATTCCCCATAGAGAATGAGCTTGGAGAAAACCAAAGCCTACTCCTTTGTTCCAGGTGAGAACAATATCTAAAAAAAAGAGAAGGGGAATAACTGTGGGAGGATTCATAATATCGAGAATCCAAGCTTTTGACGCTTGATCAACAGCAATCACTAACAGAACGATGAGGAAAGCATAGAAAAGACGGGTCATGTGTGCTCCACTACATCAGCACAACGTTGACAAAGATCAGGGAAACCCTCAATCGCTCCCACCTCGGGTAAAATTTTCCAGCACCGTGCGCATTTTTCTCCAGAAGCAGAAGCGACAAGGACGCCAATTCCTGGAACTCCTTCAAGAAGGAAAGCATTATCAGGAAAAATATGACTATCAAGGACCTTAGCGTGAGATGTTATGAAAATTTCTGCCAAATCAATGTCGTCAATGAAGAGCTTTAAAGAAGAGTTGAGGTAAATTTCAACACGAGCTTGTAGACTAGAGCCAATCTGTTTTGAAGCGCGCGCAACTTCTAAAGCGCCGGTCACCACTTTTCGGATTGTGCGGAGACCTTCGTATTTTTCTATCAACTGAGGTGCATTCCATGCAAAAGGGAGAGCCGGAAAGAGCTCAGCATGAATACTTCCATTCGTATTAGGGTAGCGGGAAAGCCAGGCCTCTTCTGCTGTAAAGCATAAAACAGGGGCAAGCCATTTTGTAAGGCACTCAAAAATAAGATTCATTATGGTTCGAGTGGCTCTGCGCTTTGGATTTAAAGGATCATCGCAGTAAAGAGCGTCTTTGCGAATGTCAAAATAAAAGGCAGAAAGATCGACAGCACAAAAATGATGAATCTCAGCATAAAGAGCTTGGAATGCATAAGAATTTGAGCCGTCTCGTACTTTTTGATCAATCTCATAGAGACGATGGAGGACCCATTTCTCAAGCTCAGGCATTTGAGCATACTCGATCTTTTCTTCTTCGGAAAATTCCGCCAAGGCGCCTAGCAAATACCTTAAGGTATTTCGGTAGCGTCGATAAGTGTCCTGCTGGCGCTTTAGGATTTCGGAACCTATGCGTAGATCTTCTTGATAATCACTGCTTACGACCCATAGGCGTAAGATATCGGCTCCCATGGTACTCGTAATTGTTTGCGGCGAAACAGCATCACCCCGGGATTTGGACATTTTTCGTCCTTCTTCATCGACGATAAACCCATGGGTCATAACTTGCTTGTAAGGAGCGGCATGAGCCGTTCCACAGGCGATCAAAAGTGAAGATTGGAACCATCCTCTGTGTTGGTCCGAACCTTCGAGATAAAGATCGGCGGGCCAATGAAGTTCAGGGCGTGCACGTAAAACGAAACTTTGTGTTGATCCAGAATCGAACCACACATCAAGAATATCCTGAACTTGTTCAAAATCAGCAGGGTCATATTTGGGGCCTAAAAAAAGAGCAGGGTCGGTTGTGTACCAGGCGTCTGACCCTTCTTCTTTAACAATGTTAACAATGCGATTAACCACTTCATGATCTCTCAGAACTTCACCTGATTTTTTATTCATAAAAAGGGTTAAAGGAACACCCCAGGCGCGTTGACGAGATAAGCACCAGTCTGGGTTGCTCTCGATCATTGCTTTAATTCTGTTGATGGAGGACTGTGGGATCCATTGGACAGTCTCAATCGCTGCGAGAGCTTTTTCCCGAAGATCTTTTTTATCAAGGCTGATAAACCATTGAGGAGTTGTACGGTAAATTAAAGGCTTTTTTGATCGCCATGAATGAGGATAACTATGAACAAGTTTTCCTTGCTTTAAGAGGGCCCCCTTTTCCTCTAGTTTTCCAAGAATATCAGGGGTTACTTTATACACATGCTTTCCAGCAAAAAGGGAAATATGGTCATAATAAAGGCCATCGTCTGCAACGGTTTCAGGGATTTCAAGATCAAACTCTTTCCCTAAGGCAAAGTCTTCGACACCATGGCCGGGAGCAATATGCACAAGACCTGTTCCCGCTTCAAGTGTTACATGTTCGCCAGGCAAAAGAGGCACATCAAAATCATACCCCTCTCCATAAAAGGGGTGATGGCAGTGAATTCCTTTAAGGTCTGATCCTTTGAATGTGCCAAGAATCGTGCTGGCTGTGATGCCAGCTTCAGCTTCTAAAGTTTCCTTAAGTCCTTCAGCAATAAGGATAACTTCTTTAGGCTTTGCTTGAGACCCTTCTTTAATATCATCGATACGTAAAGCGATATAATTAAACTCATTTCCATAGGCGATAGCTCTGTTCCCTGGGAGGGTCCAAGGCGTTGTGGTCCAAATAACGACACTGGCGTCTTTAAGGATGGAAAGGGGGGATTGATGAATGGGAAAACGGACATAAATAGAGGGAGATTCAATATCAATGTACTCAAGTTCCATTTCAGCAAGAGCTGTTTTCTCGACGACAGACCACATGACGGGTTTGGTGCCACGATACAGGCCGCCATTCATAAGAAAAGCACCCAAAAGACGCAAGATTTCAGCTTCTGCATCGTAAGAAAGGGTGGTATAGGGATGTTCCCAGTCCCCCGTTACGCCCAAGCGCTTAAATTCTTCTCGTTGAATATCAATCCATTTCTTGGCAAATTCTCTGCAGTCATTCCGAAATTGGATTCTTGGGATATCGTCTTTCTGAAGGCCCTTTTCGCGGTATTTTTCTTCAATCTTAGCTTCAATAGGCAGCCCATGACAATCCCACCCAGGAATGAAGGGCGTTGATTTCCCAAGTTTATATTGAGATTTATTCACCACATCCTTAAGGATTTTATTAAGGGCGTGCCCGAGGTGGATATATCCATTGGCATAAGGGGGGCCATCATGAAGAACAAAAAGAGGCCGTCCTTCCGCTTTTTGTTGGAGGAGGCTATAGAGATTTATGTCTTCCCAACGCTTAAGAATTTTAGGCTCGCGTTTGGGTAGATCTCCTTTCATCGGAAAGTCTGTTTGGGGCAGGAAAATGGTGGGGCGATAATCTTTTGTCATGGTCTTAACAATCGTCTCTTAACCTGGAAGCCTTATTTGTGCCATTGATCGTCCCATTCGTCAAATGGGAATACAAAAAGGTTTTATGTAGAGAAGGATCACTCGGGAATTGTACACTCGTCATTAATCCACTTTGAAAAATTAAGGTTGAAATCATTGCATGAATTCGTTTCGCAGCAATGGTCTGTATTGGGAAATGTACAATTTGTTTGTCCTGGATTGCGTGGATAGGGTTGTTCACAGCTCATACATTTATTTGAAAAGGAGTGTTCAAAATAATTAATTCGTCCACGACATTCGAGAGCGAAGACGCTTTCTGGAAGCGAAATGAAAAAGAAAATAAAAAAATATGGCCAAATTGACATGAAATTTCACTCCTTTTTGAAGTATTATATCCCTTTTTATGATTTCGTTAACCTTTTATTTTTATAATCTTTAATCAAATGACTGGCCTGCATCAGAATCTGAATAGAGCTAAAATCGCTCGTTTGTGGTAACCTAAATTGAGGATATAATATACTAACGTTGAGTCTCAGCATGCTTGTATAGGGAGAAAGCATACATGGACATTCAAGTCAGACTTTTTGAGATTTTATATGTAGTTGTTGTAGGGATTAATCTTGTTGGGATTATTGTTGTTTTTTGGGGATTTGTTGTCGCCGCTATGGCTTTTGCGCGTATGAAATTGCACCGTCATAGTGTTGTATTTTTTCTAAAAGAAGCTAACGAGATTAGAGCTGTTTTAGGAACGTATATTCTCTTTGGACTCGAATTTATGATTGCAGGAGATATTATCCATACCTTTGTCAAACCTAATCAAGAAGATCTTATTGTACTGGGATCCATCGTTGCTATTCGAACCGTTATTAGCTATTTCCTGGGAAAAGAAGTTGAAGATGCCCGCCGGGAACGTGAGGGCGAACAAGTGTTAAATAAGCAAATGGTGCTTAAAGAAAGTTAATTAACAAAAGGGAGACGTTTTATGACTGACCATCTTTCTGCTGAGGGACGTAAGGAAATTACAATGGCTTTAACAGAATATTTTGCAGATACGACGGTGGTGTATTTTAAAACTCATGGATTTCATTGGAATGTGGAGGGAACAAATTTCTATCCCTTACATCTGATGTTTGAGAAATTTTATCAAGAATTATGGGAGTCGATGGATGAAGTGGCTGAACGTATCCGAACTTTCGGAGAACACGCACCCTCTGGTTTTTCAGAGCTCTTAAATCGTGCTTCAATTCAAGAAAGTGTAGGAGTCCCCGCAAGCCATATTATGATAGCAACTTTAAGGGCAGATTACTTAGTGTTGGCTGCAAAAGCCTACGAGGTTGGTTCTATAGCGAATGGGTATGGAGACGTTGTCACAACAGATATGATGACGGAAAAAGCGACGTTTTTAGAAAAAGCAGCGTGGATGCTTCAAAGTTCAATGCAATAGGGTACAATTAATTTTCTTGAGTATGACTTAAAAACCCGAATTATGGATTAGGCTCCGTGAACAAAATTTTGTGAGATCAACTCATAAAATCCAGCTGTGTCATCCCCGCGTAGGCGGGGATCCATACATGAGTTAAGTCTGAACAATGTGTGAATTATGAAATACAGTATCTTAAACGATCTCTTTGTTTCAAATGGCGATTGGATCCCCGCCTGCGCGGGGATGACACTGAGGAGATTGATGAGATTTATGTTTTCTTTCAATAGATTATAAAAAGTGACGGGTA
>JAIEOZ010000278.1 GCA_019750035.1 Alphaproteobacteria bacterium
GTCAAACTTTCAATCATGGGCATTAACTCAATGGGAAGAGGAAAAACAATCGTGGAGTTATTTTCTTCTGCAATTATCGATAGGGTTTGAAGATATCTCAGAATCATTGTTTGTGGCTGCTTGGCAAGGACTTGTGCTGCTTTGAGAAGGTTTTCAGAGGCCTGAAATTCTCCTTCAGCATGAATAACTTTTGCCCGACGATCGCGCTCGGCTTCTGCTTGTTTAGCGATGGCACGAATCATACTTTCATTAATGTCGACCTGTTTTATTTCAACGTTTCTAACCTTAATCCCCCAGGTTTCAGTTTGTTCATCCAGAATGCGTTGGAGAGAGGCATTGAGTTTGTCACGCTCCGCTAGAATGACATCAAGTTCATGTTGACCTAAAACAGAACGCAAGGTTGTTTGCGCCAATTGACTTGTTGCTTCAAAGAAATCTTCGACATTGATAATAGCCTTTTGAGCATCAATAACGCGAAAATATAAAACAGCATTAACCTGAAGAGAAACGTTATCACGAGAGATCACTTCTTGCGTCGGAATATCTAAAACAACGAGACGCAAGTCAACCCGAATCATTTTTTGAATAAGGGGAAAGACAAGAATAAGCCCTGGCCCTTTAACCTTCCAGAATCTTCCGAGAGTGAAAACAACTCCCCTTTCATATTCCCACAGAACACGAAAGCTTCTGAAGACAATGAGTAATGCAACAACAGCAACGACACTGAAAACGACAAAGGTATTTGAAAACTCTCCTGAATGGTCCAACATATTTCTCTCCTTTTAGGTCTCACAATGAGGTTTAACCCTTCATCTTTAGCCTTGCTTTTAAAGCTAACCCTAAAATGATTAATAAGAAACTAACAGTGGCCATCGTCATTCCCATACTGAGCCCTCAAGGGGTGGCGAATTCCTTTAAATCAAAAAAATCTAGCCAACCAAAATGACGGTTATCTTTGTTTTTCTCTTGTTTGTTATCTTTTAAAGTATCGCTATTTATATGTTGTTAATAATTTACATATTTCATCTTAATTGATTTGAAAAATAATTACGGATCGGATATACTATCTCATAGAAAGAACAAAAAGGATTTCTCCATGGACGATAAGCTCATTTTCATTGAGGACAAAATTCTTCAGCTCAAGAAAAACCAAGAAAAAATCCACACACAACAAGCCCTATCCTTTATCAAGGAAGCTCAGAAAATTTTCGAGAAAGATTTCTCTCTCGATATGGTGCTGGCTGTTCTTTCAGAAGCGTGGAGTACGGCTTCTGAGGACCGTAAGGAGGAGTGGAGAAAACAGGGCCATTCATTTTGCCTCCTTCCCTTTCACAACAAATATAAAAAAACTTCGCCCCTTAACACGACACATCCCCAAAGCTCGTAAGGGGAATTGAGTAAACAAGGAGACCTTCTGAACACAATCCTTAAAATGTTTGTACACCAATACCTTTCCCTTTCTTCCCTCTCGATTTGTTATTAGGCATATTGCTTAGGAAAAGATTCATAAAACAAATTCGTCATTGATTAAGGGTCGCCGTCTGTCTATAGTTTTCTGGTTCGGAGCGTAGCGCAGTCTGGTAGCGCACCACGCTGGGGGTGTGGGGGTCGTGGGTTCAAATCCCGCCGCTCCGACCATTTTGAAAGTTATGATGATGTCTCAGCTTTCCTTACTCTACACCACCTTTTCAACAGAAGAAGACGCTCTACACATTTCTCAAAAGCTTTTAGAAACCCACCTGGTAGCATGTATGAACCTTTTGGGTCCGATGCGATCTTTTTACTTTTGGGAGGGACGACTTAAAGAGAGTCGAGAGGTTGCCGTCCTTCTGAAAACAATACCGGAAAAGGTTCCTGAGGTTATGAGTCAGCTTCAAAAACTTCATCCTTATGACATCCCCGTCATTCTGGAGATTCCTATTTCTCGGGCTAACGAAATTTTCCAGACATGGGCTAAAGAATCAATGAGGTAGTATAATACCGTACTCTTTTTTCTAACAAATCCCTTGACAAATGAGGAGTGTAAAGATAAAAATGCCCCATCATTGGTTCTTTGAAGAGGAGTAAAGGATATGAAAACCTACTCGATGAAAGCCAGCGAGGTGGATAAAAAGTGGTATGTTGTTGATGCCACGGATCTTGTGCTGGGGCGGTTAGCGTCCATACTAGCAAAATATTTGCGTGGTAAGCACAAACCAACATTTACCCCTCATATGGATTGCGGAGATTACATTGTTGTCGTTAATGCCGAGAAAATTCGACTAACAGGCAATAAACTTAAAGATAAGAAATTCTATTGGCACACAGGATATCCGGGTGGAATTAAGGAGCGAAGCATGAAGCAGCTCCTTGAAGGAAAGTATCCTGAGCGGGTTGTTTTTAAGGCTGTCGAGCGCATGATTACCCGTGGACCTTTAGGGCGCCAACAAATGGGCGCGTTGAAAATTTATGCGGGTCCCGATCATCCTCATGAAGCGCAAGCCCCGCAACCGTTGGATGTGGCCTCAATGAACCCTAAAAATAAAAGGAGTGACTCATAATGGCGAAGGTCAGCCTTGATACTTTAAAATCCGCATTTTCTGAAAAAGAGAATGGCGTAAAAGAAGCTGAGGATAAAAAAACTCTTCCGGCTCCCAAAATTGATGCTCACGGTCGATCCTATGCGACGGGCAAAAGGAAAGATGCGATCGCTCGGGTATGGATTAAGCCAGGAACAGGAAAAATCACCGTGAATGGTCGGGAAAGCAAAGTTTATTTTGCCCGTCCCGTTTTACGCATGCTGATGAATCAACCCTTTACAGCGGTAAATCGCCAAGATCAATATGATGTGATGTGCACCGTTTCTGGGGGGGGGCTTTCTGGTCAAGCTGGCGCCGTTCGCCATGGAATTAGCAAAGCGCTGACGGGCTACGAACCAGGGTTGCGTCCACTCTTAAAGAAAGAAGGATTCTTAACCCGTGATGCACGTATCGTAGAGCGGAAAAAATACGGTCATAAAAAGGCTCGTCGAAGCTTCCAATTCTCAAAACGATAGATATGTCTTTATTCAAAAAAGAGGCTTCGGCCTCTTTTTTTATGACAAAGGAGCTTCCATGATCACCGATAACATCCTGAAAATGTATTACATTACCCTGAATACTCCAGAAGAAGCGAGAACCATTAGTTACGCCTTGCTCGAAAATCGATTGGCTGTTTGCACCAATTGGTTTCCTATTTCCTGCGCCTATCGATGGCAAGGAGAAATCAAGGAAGAACCAGAGGTCGTTTTGATGGTAAAAACTAAAAGTGGACTAAGAGCCCCCATTGAAAAACTGATTTCTGAACACATTTCCTATTCAAACTACATCGCTGAGCTTGATGTTCATTCCATCAATGCTAGCTTTTTGCAATGGCTGCAGGCAGAAGTTCCGATGGCAGAATAAATGACGCGTTTTTAATAATTCAGTTGAATGGCTATGTTTGCTCTATACAATCCTGAAGGTACGTTTTGAGAACCGGGAATGCTTCCATAAACCGTACTTAAACAGGGAGCGTTTCGACAATGGGCATTTGATACAGTTAAAATGTGAGATCCCCCTGTGCCATCTCCCCATATGGTTCCTGCGGGAGGATAATTATTATAATAAAGATTATACGATAACGCAGGGGCAATGCCAGCTCCATTTAAAGATAAATGACGAGGGTTAAAAGAATTATAGGCACCAGCATTGCCGCTACTCATGGCAATAGTGTAATCAATTTGCGAATTCTTATCACAACTCACACTCACCGTTCCAGCTGTTGTGGTAGCCGAATGTTGAGTCGTATCATAATTTGGAAAAACAAGAGAAGGAGTGGTTACGGTACAGGTTATCCCCCATACACACTTTGGAAGAATTATCATAAATAAGCTAATAAAATACAAAAAACTCATTTTTGACATTGAATAGTTCCTAAATCAGGGAGAGGATCTTCAGATTTTTGATAGGGTACATTACACGTATAAACCTCATCTCCCCACTCTACAGACAGCGTATTATGCTCTTCAAGACCTGTAATGTAAACCTCACCCTCACGACCCACAGGAATATTTTCCGTTTTCAACTTAACAAGAGCACCAACAGGGAGTGGTTCTCCAGAAGGCAGGGTAAGCTTCATCGTTGCCCCTGAAGATGGCTTAATAGGGAATTTTACAACAAGACCACTGCGATAATAAGGAATAACATTCATTTCTCCTTTTTCGATATTCGCATCAATGGGAAGATCATCAAGATCAACCCGGATCGGATTGTTCTGATATTCGAGAAGCTGAGGCACAAGGACCGTCCCATCTTCGCCTGTTTTTCCAATAATCTGATTTTGAGAATAAACCCCAACATCTGCGTATCCAGGCACTTCTACAACGGCAAAACTTTGATAAACTTTACGTGTTAGGTAAGCATTTTTATTGAGAAAGACAATAGCCCCACTGGCTTGAACTTGGCCTGAAGTGACATTGTCTTGTTGAGCAACACCCACCAGGCAGGTTCCCATATCATTTTGAGCACTGAAAGTTCCTTGATAATTGTCTCGTTGTCCATTGGCTGCATATAAATTATAGCCATATCCAGGACCAAGAGGAAGACTGCGTGTCACCTGAACCGTCCCTTGATTGGCATGGCGTTGCCCATTCCCACTTACATTTAAGGTTGTCCTGTCATTGAGGGCATAGGTTAGCGTCACGAAGATAGATTGGTGCTTTCGCCCTCCCACATTTGAGAGAGCAGAGATATGAAAATACCAATCTTTTGAAAGAGTTTGGTTAAAATTTGCATTTAATAGACTTAAACGTGGATAATATCGATTTTCTTGACGAATATAGCCAATCGTCGTCGAAGCCCCATCATAGAGATTTAACCCAATAAATGAAGTTAACTGATAACGTGGGGCTCTTCCCGGAAAGGTTCCCAATTGAACAAATGATTTTGAGGTTGTCTGAATGTTGCCTCCAAAGCTAACATCTTGAGCTTGACGTTGGAATCCACCTGAAAAAAGTCCTCCCGGCTTGTTTAAGGAATGATTAATTGATGTGTGCGGATGATAACTATGTTTAGAGGAGCTATGCTTGAATGAATGATTCGAATTTTTATTATGTTTATGTGAATCAGTCTTGTCTGAATTAAAGCTCATGGCTCCTGCCACCGTAAAGACACCTAATGTTGATAAGAGATAATTTCCCCCAATACCAAAAGTTTGCTGATTTTGAAGAAGTTCAAGATGCGCTTCGCTTGTAAAATTATTTGTCACACCCACCAAATGGTTTCCTGAAAAAGCAAAATTCCTATAGTTATTACTTTCAAATCCAAAGTTTTTTCGTATAAAACCTAATGAATAGTCATATTTTTGCAATCCCGCCGTCAAAAGGGTGGTTGAAACATAAAAAGGCACATTCACGATTTGTTGCCGCCCCAAAAGATCTGTTGTGACTAAATTAACCGTTCCTGCTCCTGTTGTTGCAGGGATAGTCTTTATGTCAAAAGGACCCAGGTTTGTAGAATGTTTACCGATCAAGGTATCATTTATATAAAGATCCACAAGGGAAGGAGCTACAGCGACACCTTTTGCAGACGGAAGAGGGAACGTAATAAAGCTAGGTTGGGTTTGAAAGTTTGTGCCCCAGAAAATTCCCCCAAGTCCAACAGAATTACCCCATAATCCGGGAACAGTGTAAGAATCACCCAAGATAAGCGTTTCCATGTCTTTAGGATCATCATATCGCCAATTCGAATTTAAGCGAACGAATTTATCTTTTTTACAGTGTGGTGTGTCTTGATGTTGTCCCAGAAAGTCTGAAAACCCTGTGCCAAACTTATTAAAAAGATTGACGGAAAAAACACCACTCAGTGAGATAAAATCTTCAGTTTTTTGGCCAATCGTATCGTAATTAAAATAAGTTCCAAGGGAAGGCTCCATGGGGGTGACGAGCCCTTCTTTGCTCAATTCAATGACATTGGGATTGAAATGATAGTTTGGAACGACGAGATTAATCTCCATCTCTTTTTTATTAATAGCATAAGTTAAATCAGAAAAATCTTTAAGCCGATAATAACTCTGCCCTTCGTGATCAATGGTTTTTAGATTTTTGGGAAGGATGAATCGCCATTTTAAAAGATCGAGGGAATTTGCAAGGATATCCCCCGCGTGATCTTCTAAAAATAACGCGGAATCTCCTGTTTTTAACTGATTAATGTCAACAACAAAAAGATATTCAACGTAATGCTTTTCTTGCTCCTCGATAGAAGACGCAGATGTTCTCTGTGTTATGCAAAAAAAGGAAAAGCTCAAAAAAAAGAGCAAAAAGACGAGATCTTCTCCTTTCTTAAGAAGGGGGCAGGTGAAGTGTTTCAGAAAGTTCTCCCTGCTTTGTATCAACAGAGACCAGAATTTCACTACTTTTGAAAGAAGCAGGTAAAGCAAAAGTCCACCCTTTAGTCTTTGAAGGTAATATGTAATCTAAGACGTCTTGTTCAACAAGTGGAGGGGCGCCTTTTTTTCCTTGAAGCCGTATCTTTGTGACTTTTAAGTGCGTATTTCCTTCATTGAGAAGGGTGACCTTTATTTTGTTTTGTCCGACCCGTGAGACTGACCAGATAGGTTGTGAATTTTGAGGAGCTTTTGGTTTGATAAAAAGCGGCAAGCTAATACTTAAAACCGTTTGAACTCCCGTTTTTTGTGTGGCTGGAGATTGTGGTATTTCATCTAAAAACACGCGATAGGCGACTTCTTGATCTGGAATTTCTCCTTTGCGAGCACTTAAGCGAACAACTTGACGCTCTTGGGGTCCAATCTTGACTAAAGGAGGAGCAATAATAATATCTTTCGTTGGAGTATAAAGATCTTCCTCATTCTTCTGCTGCCACTCTTTAACACTCATTTGCAAAACAACGGGCTCATCAGAGGCATTCTTAACGGTTAATACAGTCGTTTTTTTCTCTTGAGACAAATTTAAAAGCATAGGACTAATACCAATAGAAGCGGCCCAAGAAGAAGAAATAAATAAATTTGTTAATAATATTAATAAATTTATTTTGAATATAAAATAAATATTTTTTATCATTTAATAACTTACAGTTACAGTTATGCTGTCGGTATATGTCAAACCAGAAGGGATGGTTGTTTGGCTTGCGGGAATTGTGCCATAGACAGTAAGGACCTGAGGAAATCCAGTTCCTGCACCCTCTGGTAATGTTGTAGACCCTGATCCGTCTCCCCATACATGCGTACGACCAACATCTGTGTACAATTGGTAATTTAAATCTGGATTGCCTGCATTCTTCATCAGACGTTGGGTGTATGTGCCATACCCTGTGCTCAGGGCAGTCTTATACGCTTCCTCATTTGCACACTGAACCGTAATTGCATTGACCTGGTCTAATGCGGATTGACCTCCGCTGGGGTCATAGTCAGAAAAGACGAAAGGACTTGCACTCACTGTACAATCTCCAACGACATTTACTGAAACTGCCATCGTCGCTGTTGTGGTGGCTCCATAGCTTTGATTTTCTATCAACACACTGATAAAACTGACTAAAGTAAATAACTTTAAAAGATGGTAGCTCTTTATCATTCTTGTCTCCCTTTTGATCATCCTTTATATCTTTAAAAGAATTAAAAAAAAATTAAAATTTAAGCGATATGCTTTTAAAAATTTCTGCATTCGCTTGGTTTCTTCATCCGAACATAAAGTTAATGGCTGTGTATATTATCATTCGAATTGAATTCAATTTAATTCAACGAAAAATTCATGAGCTCTTTCAAAAGGAGCATATGAACTATCTTGTTTATTATAACAAGCTTAGACTTCATCAAGCTCTTAATGGACTTACCCCAATTCCGTCATTTAAGTTTAGATTTCTGGACCATACTTTCGACTTACAATTTCTTTGTTGACTCGTCCTACTCGTCCATATATGACGAATTAATTGTTTTTCAACATAAAAAACCGTCATTGCGAGCGCAGCGAAGCAATCCAGAATGATACTTGTCCTTAATTATTTTTCGTAAATGGACTTACCCCTGAAAAGGGGGCGCAATCTTGTCAACGAATTATCTAACCCTCACAGCAATAACGATAACGATAACGATAACGATAACGATAACTATTTGTTTTTAAATATTAAAAGAAATTATTTATCCAAAACTTACGGTATATTACACTTTTTCTTGCAAAACAGGAAGGGCAACCCAAAAAGTTGTCCCTTGCTTTTCTGTGCTCCGAAAGCCAATCTTTCCCCCCATAAGTTGGGTTATTTGCTTAGCAATATAGAGACCTAAACCGGCTCTCTTATCTGATTGCCCAGGAACTTTGAAGTGCTTTTTAAAAATATCTTTTCGATATTCAAAAGGAATAAAAGGACCTTGGTTATTGATGGAGAGCTCTATAAATTTGTTATTCTCTTTTATTTTAATTTTTACACTTGTTTCAGGGTAAGCATAATGAATTGCATTATGAAGAAGATTACCGATTAAGGCCGCAATTTGGTTTTCATTTGCCTTTATTTTACTTAAATAAGGCGCCTCTTCAACGCTAATAAAGATTTTCTTTTGATCAGCTTCTAGGCGTAAAGACACCGCAAGGTTTGAAACAACTTCGTTTAAATCGATTTCCCGCTGTTCGAGAACGCGCGCCTTCCCATTAACGAGCGAAAGATTGAGTAACTCTTGACATAGTTTTTCCAAAAACACGCATTTTTCGCGAGCGACAACAAGAATCTCTTTCTGCTTTTCTGTAAGGGTGCCAACTACCTCTTCGACACAAAGATGTATAGACATATGAATTTCGGTAAGAGCAGATTGAAATTCATGAACCAGCGCTTCATAAACATCTGATTTGTCCACGACGGATAAAGGTTTACTTAAAAGATTCTGAAAAACAACAACAACTCCTTCTAACTCGTTATAACCATTTCCGAGGCTCTTCTTTATAGGATACGCCCAAATTGAAAAAGTCATTTCCTGATTTTTTTTATATATCTCAACAGAATCCTCCTCTTTTTCAGGGACATATGCCGCTTTTGTCATAAAAACTTTCGCGGATATTTTAAGTAATGTTTCTCTTAAGTGCTCTTCAACATGAAAAAGTGAGGGAATCTTCTTGAAATTTTCTACAAACCCAAGCAACTTTTGTGCAGGCTTATTAATATAAGTTATATTCGTTTCCTGATCCAAAAGAATGATCCCGTCGGGAAGATTATCTAAAATAGATTTCAAAATCTGGTAATCCTGGATGACTTTCCCTAATGAACCCTGATGATATTCTTTAAGGCGACTTATCATGAAGTTAAATTCATTACAAAGGACGTCAATTTCATCTGAACCTTTTATATGTAAGAATGTCGCTTTATCTTCTTTTCCAACCTGTCGCATCGTTTCAGCCATAGTTTTAAGGGGGGATAAAAAAATACCCGTAAAAAACCAAGACATAAAAAATCCAAATATTAAACTAACAATAGAACCAAAGATAATAAACCTAAGAAAATCAGAAATAAACTGTGATAAATTATCTTTTGTAAGAATGAGGTCATCTTGATTAAGATCTATAATGTTTTTTGTTAATGATCTTATTCCATTGTAAATATTTTTAAGATAAGGAGTGTTGATGGGAAATGAGAGGACTACTTTTTTGTAAGTTTCCCATTTTTCATGAAGAGTATTTGTTAATTCTCTTTCTTCACTCTCCTGAATATTTCTATCTTGAATCATTAATTGTTGTTCAATTGTTCTCTCCCATAATTTAACTTTTAAGATATCCGGTGGGGGAAGAAGAGACTCCTTTAAGTAAAAATCCGTCAACTTTTCAAGAGATTCATTAATACGCTCCATTGCGATAATACTTTTAAAATTATCAATTAAAATAGATTCTGATTTATGCTTTATTGAAAAAACGAGAAAAATAAAAAATAAAGTAATTAGAGAAATAATAAAAGCGGTAGGCAGTTGAGCTATAAGGATTTGCGATCTAATTTTCATATAACACCTTAAGCTCCATGAACAAAATTTTGGGGGATTAACTCATAAGATCCATCATTGTCATCCCCGCGAAGGCGGGGATCCAGGAAGTATTTGATACAAAATAACTTTCTCAAAAGAAGTATTTTTGTTATATTTTGATTATTCGCCATAGAAGGCACCTCCTAACTTCAACGTTTTTCTAGATCCCCGCCTTCGCGGGGATGACACCTGGGTGAATTTTGCAAGAATCTCATTCATAAACTTGATGATTCTTTCTCTCTATTCTTTCATTTTATTCACGGAGCCTACTTTTTATCCTTATGCGTACGTAAAATATAAAGATCAAAGTCACTGAACTGCCTTAAAAGGGAATGCAAATTATCAAATCCAAACCTTTTTCTCCACCAACTTTCTTCTCCCCTTCCAATGACAACTTGTGAGACTCCTTCCTTTTTGGCAAAATCAAGCCAAGCTTGAATACGATTTTGAGTTTTTAGATGAACAATACGGGCTCCTAAGTCCTTGGCAAATTGGATATCTGCAAAGAGGTGTCGTTGCTTTTCAAGATCAATTTTCTGAGGTTGATCTTCTGGTGTTTCTGCGTAAACAACTAACCATTCTTTGTTCAATCTTCCAGCAAGTCTTGAAGCCTTTTTCAAAAGGGCTCGCTGGCTCCATTTTTGCGGTAATAAGCAAACCATGATTTGATTACCGGAAAATATATCATCTTTTAATGGCATAACTTTTTGAGGGATAGGTTGTGAGGCTTGCTCGATAGCTTCGGCAACTTCCCTCAAAGCAAGCTCTCTTAATTTTGAAAGATTTTCTTCCTTAAAAAAATTTTTGAGAGCAACCGATACTTTTTCACCACTATAGATTTGTCCAGATTGTAATCTCTCAAGAATATCTTCAACGCCAAGGTCAACGTTAATGACTTGAGTCGCACGCTTTAGAAAGCTATCTGGAATCGTTTCGTAAATTTTAACATTTGTCACTTTTTTAATGACATCACTTAAACTCTCCAAATGTTGAATATTAAAAGCGCAAATAACATTAATTCCTGCTTTTAAAAGCTCAATAATGTCCTGATAACGTTTCGAATTTCGACAGAGAGGCGCATTTGTATGAGCCACTTCATCAACAATTGCAATTTGAGGTTTACGTTTTAAAACAGCGTCTACGTCCATTTCTTCGAGGGAAATTCCTCTATAGTCATATTTTTTTCGAGGGATGATCTCTAATCCCTGAAGAAGTTCTTCTAATTTCTTGCGTTTATGCGTTTCTATATAAGCAAGAACGATATCTGCTCCTTGCGATTGTAAAGAATGCGCCTCTTCAAGCATACGGTATGTTTTTCCAACACCCGCGACAGGACCTGTATAAATTTTTAAACGACCCCAGTTTGCTTTTTGCAGAAGCTCAAAAAAATCTTCCTGATTTAAGAAAGGTGTACTCACGGAACTACAGGAGAGCTAAGCAATTGATTAAGAGTAATATTTAACTTAAGAACATTAACACGTTTCTCTCCTAAAAAAGTAAAGTGAGGAGGTTCGATAAGTTCATCAATGATGGAAAATATTCGTTTTAAGGAGACGTTTCTATAAAGAGCCACCCTTGGAGCTTGCCAGTAGGCCGCTTCTGGAGAAATATGAGGATCAAGACCACTACCCGAAGTCGTTACTAAATCCAGAGGAATGAGTTCGGCATTGTCCTTTTTAAGCTCTTCAACTTTTTCCTGAATTCTTTTTACGAGTGCATGAGAGGTTGGGCCTAAGTTAGACCCTCCAGAAGCTGTTCCCTCATATCCTTTAGTTGTTAGCGAGGGTCTTGGAAAAAAATATGCTGGATTCTCGAAGGTTTGCCCAATGAGTTCGGAACCAATAATTTTGTGTTGCTCGTCAATGATAAGACTACCACTCGCTTGTTTATAAAACAAAAGAGTGGAAAAACTGGTGACAGCCAGAGGGTACAAAACGGCTGTTAAAAGAATTGTAACAAGTGAAACTTTAAAGGCAATGAGACTCTCTTTCATCATTTAAAAAAGCCCCATGTTAACGAGAAGCGCATCAATTAATTTTATGCCAATAAAGGGGGCGACGAGTCCTCCTACGCCATATATCAGTAGAGAACGTGCCAAAAGACTTTTTGCGCCTAAAGGACGATATTTAACTCCCTTTAGAGCCAGGGGTATCAAAGCTACGATAATCAGCGCATTAAAAACAACCGCTGATAGAACAGCGCTGTAGGGAGAAGCTAGATTCATAATATTTAAGACTCTTAATTCAGGGAGACTTACGATGAATATGGCAGGGATAATGGCAAAGTATTTTGCAACATCATTGGCTATGGAAAAAGTTGTGAGGCATCCCCGTGTCATTAAAAGTTGTTTTCCAATTTCAATGACTTCTAATATCTTTGTTGGGTTGCTATCTAAATCTACCATGTTAGCAGCTTCTTTAGCCGCTTGTGTTCCTGAGTTCATCGCTATCCCTAAATCAGCTTGAGCCAATGCAGGAGCATCATTTGTGCCATCTCCTGTCATGGCAACAAGATATCCTTTAGCTTGCTCTGCTTTAATAAAGTTCAATTTCTTTTCAGGGGTAGCCTCCGCTAAAAACATATCTATCCCTACTTCTTCAGCAATGGTTTTAGCTGTAAAGGGATTATCGCCTGTAATCATAACCGTTCTCACGCCCATAGCACGTAAGCGCTGGAAACGCTCTCGAATGCCTGGCTTAATAATATCTTTAAGATAAATAATTCCGAGAACTTTATCATCCGCAGAAACGGCTAAGGGCGTTCCTCCTTTAAGCCCTATTTCTTCTGCAAGTTGAGCAAACTGTGCAGAAACTTCCCCTCCTTTTTTCATCACAAAATTTTTAATGGCGTCACATGATCCCTTACGTATACATAAAGATAAATGATCACATCCACTCATGCGGGTTTCGGCGCTAAAAGGAATAAACATAAAGTCACCCACATCACTTTCGCGAATGAAGTTACCATAATTTTTTTGGACGAAGTCTAAGATGGATTTTCCTTCCGGCGTACGATCTGCAAAACTAGACAACTGCACAGTTTTAGCCAATTCTTTTATATCCACCCCCTTAAGAGGGATAAGTTCCACAGGCATGCGATTGCCAAGGGTAATGGTTCCCGTTTTATCTAAAAGGAGGACATCGATGTCTCCTGCCGTTTCGACAGCTTTTCCGCTCATGGCGAGGATGTTTTTCCGTAATGCTCGCTCAATTCCTGAAATTCCAATAGCTGAAACAAGACCACCAATTGTTGTGGGAATAAGGCAGACGAGCAATGCCACAATAACTGTTAAAGGTATCTTGATTTGGAAATAAAGGCTCAAGGGAATTAAGGTTGAGCAAACAATTAAAAAAATTAAAGTGAGACCTACTAACAAAACTTGGAGTGCAATTTCATTAGGTGTTTTTTGTCGTTTGGCTGCTTGGACTAAATGAATCATTTGGTCTAAAAAGCTCTCACCAGGATTTGAGATGATACGGATGAGAAGGGTATTAGATATCATTCTTGTTCCAGCTGTAACGGAAGAATGGTCGCTATCACTCTCTCTAATGACAGGGGCAGACTCTCCTGTAATTGCGGACTCATCTATGGCAGCAATACCTTCAATGATTTCTCCATCAGCAGGAATAAATTCACCCGCTAAAACTTTTATAATATCATCTCGTTTTAACTCACTGGCAGATACAATTTCCTCTTTACCGTTCTTTAAAATCCGTCGGGCCACAATTTCCTGAGCAAGTGCTTTTAAGCTTGAGGCATGCGCTTTTCCCTTTCCTTCAGCAATGGCTTCTGCAGCATTTGCAAACAAAAGAGTGAACCATAGCCAAAAAGAGATAGCGGCTGTAAACCAAAGCGGTTCATGAAGAGATTGATTATAAATAAGGTCACGTAAAAAAATAAGCGTTGTTAATGTCCCCCCTGTAAAGACAATAAACATCACTGGATTTTTTTCTAAATACCGCGGATTAAGACGTTTAAACGTTAAACGAATAACTTCGAGAATCATATCTCTATTGAAAGGGGATCGAAGATAAAGAGTGTCTACTGCCATTAGAATGTTTTTCCTTGTAATAAATAAATATTCTCAAGAAAAGGACCTAAGACCATGACAGGGAAAAAAGTTAAGGCTCCTACAATCAAAAGAACTCCCATAAGTAAGCTTATAAAGAGAAGTCCTTGGGTAGGAAAAGTTCCAGCATTTGCCAAGGCTATCTTTTTATTGACCATCGATCCCGCGATGGCGAGTCCTAAATAAAGTGAAAGAAACCGACCTATACACATTGAAAGAGCTAGCGTTATATTATACCAAGGCGTATTTGCATTAAGGCCCGCAAAAGCAGATCCATTATTTTCTGTTGCGCTCGTATAAGCATAAAGAATTTCGCTCAATCCATGAGGTCCCATGTTTTCAAGAGAAGAAAGGCCATAGGGAGCAAGAATTGACCAAGATGTGCCGAGTAAAATAATCAAAGGATACAGAGCAACATAAAGGATAGCAAAACGTACCTCTTTTCCCTCAATTTTTTTACCAAAATATTCAGGGGTTCTTCCAACCATAAGGCCAGCAATAAAAACGCTGATCATGACAAACATCAGCATGCCAAATAAGCCAACGCCAACTCCACCAAAAATAACCTCGCCGATTAACATATTAATGAGAAGAATCATTCCTCCTAAGGGCGAAAAACTATCATA
>JAIEOZ010000321.1 GCA_019750035.1 Alphaproteobacteria bacterium
ATCGAGAGAATCGTTGATCGAATGACAATGGCTATTGGTGAGAAGGGATTTGCGTTCGTTGAAATCGAACCTAAGATTAAGCGCAACAATGACACATTAACGGTTGATGTTGATTTTGTCATAAAAGAAGGTCGACATGTTTATATTAATCGTATTGATATTATCGGAAATGATCGAACGGATGATAGCGTTGTTCGTCGTGAGATGCGACTTTCTGAAGGAGACCCCTACAACAGTGTAAAAATTAAACGTTCTGAACAACGTATTCAAAATTTGGATTATTTCAAAAAAGTTGAAATTAAACGTGAAGAAACAGCAGCTTCCGATAAAATTGATTTGAAAGTTGAACTCGAAGACAAGCCCACAGGATCTTTACAGTTTTCTGCAGGATATTCAACAACAGATGGACCTTTGGGAAGTGTCACCATGAACGAACGAAATCTGATGGGAAAAGGATACGATCTTTATGGAAGTGCAATGGTATCTAAGCGGGCTAGAGACTTCCATACAGGTTTTACGAATCCTTACTTTCTGGGAAGGCCTCTGGCTGGGGGCGTTGATGTTTTTCACTCATCTCGTAAGTATCCGACAAAGGGTCAAGAGACGATCGGCTATCAGCAAATAAAGACGGGTGGAGCGTTTTCTTTGGGGTATGACTTTGCTGAATATTTAGGTCAAGCTTGGACGTACACAATTCGTCGAGATGTTATTGATGATATAAGAAAGCATGCCTCTCCTTATTTGCGTAAGCAAAGAGGAACATGGGTTGTTTCTTCGATGGGGCAAAATCTATTTTATGACAGACGAGATAGCAATATTGACCCGACGGAAGGTTACTACGCCGGTCTTGCTATTGATTTGGCGGGATTGGGTGGAGATGTGAAGTATTTCAAAAATGCATTGCGAGCAGGGGCTTATTATCCTCTCGATGAAGAGAATCAGTGGGTTATTGCTGCAAAGGGTTCAATTGGGGCTATGACAGGTATGGGACAACTCACCCGTGTTGTTGATCGTTATGAATTAGGAGGAGACAGTTTTCGTGGTTTTTCAGATGCGGGTGTTGGGCCTCGCGATGGGACGACAAAAGATGCCATCAATGGCCTGTATTATTATAAAGGGACTTTAGAACTTGCTGTTCCCTTAGGATTACCTCCTGAGCTTGGGATCAGAGGGAGCGTCTTTTCAGATATGGGTAGTCTATGGCATTCTGGAAATACACCTGTACGGGGTCACCCTATCTTGAGCAATAACTCAAAGTTTCGTATGAGCGCTGGATTCGGAGTTACTTGGCGCTCTCCCTTTGGTCCTATAGGTGTTACTTTTGCTAAACCATTTTTACGTGTAAAACATGTTGACCAAGTCGAGGTATTTAGGGTTAACTTCGGAACAAGCTTTTAGGAGAATAAAATGAAAAAAACTTTAATGATGTCTTTTTTAGTTTCAGCTGCCATGATGATGGATTCAACTGCTGAGGGGTTACCAACACCTGTTCTGGCTATTGTAGAGCAGGCCACGTTGGATCAGTCCTCTGCTTTTAAAGACATCGTAAAACAAATTGAACAAAAGCGGGCTGAAATTCAAAAAGAATTGGCAACTTATGAAACCGAGCTGAAGGCACAGGATAAAAAACTTGCTGAGGAACAAAAAACGCTGCCCGAAAAAGAATTTAATGACAAGCGTCAGGTCTTTGAAAAACGTGTGAAAGAAATTCAAGAAAAAATTGAAATTAGAAGAGCACAACTTGAGCTTGGTGTTGAAGAAGCTAAAAAGAAAGTATTTGAGGCTTTCTTAAAAGTAGCGGATGATGTGATGAAAGAAGTGGGCGCTAATATTATGCTCTACAAGGAAACAGTTGTGACAGCTGATAAAGCATTTGATTTGACAACTCAAGTTTTAGAAAAACTCAATCAATCTTTACCGAAAGTTCAGGTTTCTTTTAAATCTGAAGCAGATGTGAAAAAGCAACTCCAACAACAGCCACAATAGGTACGTGTTGATTTGTTTGTTTAGAAATTGTTACTGAGATAATAGAGGCCTCCGGAAAGTGGAGGCCTCATTTTTTGTGCTGAATTTTTTAAGAAAGAGGGCCTATGGCCTTAAATAGATTTTGGGAAAAATGTGAATAGATGGTATACTTGCTTTTAATAAGGGAGTAATCAATATGCTAAGTAAAAGTGCACAAAGTGTCCAAAATACTTTGCTCGAGAAAGATCTTGAGTTCATAGTTATTGAACTTCCTTCAAGTACGCGTACGGCCGTTGAAGCCGCTGAAACCATCGGATGTGATGTTGCTCAGATCATAAAATCTCTTGTGTTTCGAGCGAAGCAATCGCATAAGCCGATTCTCGTTCTGGCAAGTGGAATCAACAGGGTGAATGAAAAGATTCTCTCAGAATTGGTGGGGGAAAAGATCGAAAAAGCAGATGCAGATTTTACTCGAAAGGTGACAGGCTTTGCCATTGGTGGGGTTCCACCCGTCGGCCATAGCCAACCCATCGAGACATTCATTGATGAAGATCTATTAAAATTTAATAAACTATGGGCAGCTGCGGGGACGCCGAATGCTGTTTTTAGTTTAGACTCCGTGAATCTTAAGGACCTTACCCAGGGAAAAGTCGCTGCTATTAAATAAAAAGTGTTTTTTCATTTTTAATCTTGTTCTTTTAGGCGAAGCAGAAGAATAAGGTTTTCACCATTTGATGGATACACATACTGAACCTGATTATGTCTAAGAACGACTTTTGTATTTGTTGCTTCTAGGTTACCTTTTAAAACTTTATCAAAATCTTCATTTCTAGAAAGTATCCATGTAAATGAATGCGTCACTAACTGTCCGTTCATTTCTAAAGCGCTGAGCGACCAAGGATCGAGAATCGCCGGAAGAGCCTGATGAATCGTGAATTTGTCATAAACCTCGGAAGGCGTTTTATGGATCTTTAGGTGTTCACACTCTTCTGTCTCCTCTAGTGCAAGTCCAGGTTCTATGGAACATATGGTCAGTATCATTAAAAATAATGTTTTTTTGCTCATTTTAAATTTCGAAAATAATTAACAAAAAATAGTTTAGTAATTTTTATATATAATAGTATAAAAATCAATAGCTAAGAAAAAAATAATTGTTCAGCTTTGCTTTTGATATAAATGTAGAGTCTAATTTGAGCTCTCAGATATAATTAAAGTAATACCAATACCGACATTGCGAGCGGAGCGGAGCAATTGAATTATACTTCTTCTTCTTAATTATTTTTTGTAAGTGGTATAATCAGGAAAATGCATTAATTTTTTACTGCGAGCGTTCGCATAGGCGTATGACAAAATTAAGGGGAGAGAATAGGATAAATAGAGACGATCGTTGCTTTCAAACAATCAATCGTGCAAAAAAGGCAATGACTGTTATTCCTGCAGGGCTTTAATAATCTCTTCACACATTTTTTTAGCGTCACCAAAGAGCATAAGGGTATTGTCTCTATAGAAAAGTTCATTATCCACGCCTGCATAGCCAGGAGCCATCGAACGCTTAACAAATAAGACGGTTTTGGCCTTTTCCACATCTAAAACGGGCATTCCGAAAATGGGACTTGTCGAATCAGTCTTGGCAGCCGGATTGGTCACGTCATTGGCGCCAATGACAAATGCCACATCGGTTTGACCAAAGTCACGATTGATCTCTTCAAGTTCGAGCACATCTTCATAGGGAACATTGGCTTCCGCCAAAAGAACATTCATATGCCCAGGCATACGCCCCGCTACAGGATGAATGGCATACCGTACCTGCACATCTTCACCTCGTAAAATATCTGCCATTTCTCGCAAGGCATGTTGAGCTTGAGCGACGGCCATGCCATAGCCGGGCACAATAACCACTGATTTTGCGTTCTTCATGATAAAACTTGCATCTTCCGCACTGCCAGTTTTATAGGCACGTTGTTCTTTGCTCCCTTGAACTGCAGCAGTGACCTCTACGCCAAACCCTCCTAGGATGATATTGACGATAGAACGGTTCATTCCCTTACACATAATATAACTAAGAATCGCACCAGAGGCTCCCACCAGAGCGCCTGTAATAATTAAAAGGCTATTGCCAAGGGTAAAACCAATGCCTGCTGCCGCCCATCCAGAATAAGAGTTCAACATTGAAATCACGACAGGCATATCGGCTCCGCCAATGGGGAGGATGAGCAGAAAACCTAAAAGAAGTGATACAAGCGTAAGGGCCCAAAAGAGGCCATGACACTCATTCATGGCAAAAAGAGCAATCATGAGTATGAGCACGATGCCCAAGACAGCATTCAATGGATGTTGACCCTTAAAAATTAAGGGGTTGCCGGAAACAAGCCCTTGGAGTTTTGCAAACGCAACAACTGAACCTGTAAAGGTAATGGCTCCAATCGCAACGCCAAGTCCCATTTCGACGAGAGATCCCGCTGCAATCGATCCAACTTGTCCAATATTAAAAGCCGCGGGTTCTAATAAAGCTGCGGCAGCTACACAAACAGCCGCTAAACCGACTAAACTATGAAAGGCTGCAACCAGTTGGGGGAGGGCGGTCATTTGAATTTTCTGGGCGATAAGGGTTCCGATCGTGCCTCCCACAATAATTCCCGACAGAATCCAGCCATAGCTAATGACAATGGGAGAGGCGAGAGTTGTGCCAATGGCTAAGGTCATTCCCGCAATGCCAAAGCTTAATCCCCGTTGAGAAGTTTTGGCTGAAGAGAGTCCCTGTAAGGCTAAAATAAAGCACACAGAGGAAATAAGGTAGGAAACAGCTGAAAAATTTGCGTTCACGACAACAATCCTATTTTTTCTTATTAAACATTTCAAGCATGCGACGTGTCACTACGAAGCCACCAAAGATATTGATCGAAGCCATGACGACTGCACCAAAGCCAAAAATTTGCGTCAACGTATCTTGTGCTGACCCAGCTGCTAACACGGCGCCAACAATAATCACGCTCGAAATGGCATTGGTAATGGACATCAAGGGCGAGTGGAGGGCAGGGGTGACTTTCCACACAACGTAGTATCCGACAAAAATGGCCAGGACAAAAACTGTAAAACCCAGGATAAAGGGAGATATGACTTCCATTATGATACTCCTTTTTCAGGTTGAAAGGCTTTTCCTTCATGGGTCAACGCAATCGCCCGAATGATTTCATCATCCCAATTGATCTTCAGGGATTTTGAGTCCTTATCAACACATAATGTCAAAAGATGCAGAAGATTACGAGCGTAAACAGCACTTGCATCTGTTGGAATGCGACCGGACATATTGGCGTAACCCACAATCTTTACACCATTTTTTTCAACGATTTCGCCGAGTACGCTGCCCTCACAGTTTCCACCAGATTCAACAGCCAGATCCACAATGACAGAGCCTTGCTTCATTCCAGCCACCATATCAGCCGTAATAAGGCGCGGCGCTGGCTTGCCAGGAATCAAAGCGGTTGTGATTGCAATATCAGATTTTTGCAGGATTTCCTTAATCTTAGCGGCTTGGCGTAATTTATAGTCTTCGCTCATTTCTTTGGCATATCCGCCCGTCGCCTCCCCTGATTCTTCGAAGTCGACTTCCACAAAGGTTGCGCCAAGACTTTCGACTTGTTCCTTAGCTGCAGCACGGACGTCAAAGACGCTAACAATGGCCCCGAGCCGTTTGGCTGTGGCCACGGCTTGAAGGCCTGCTACCCCTGCGCCTAAAATCAAGACACGGGCAGGAGCAATAGTCCCTGCTGCCGTCATCATCATGGGAAAGGCGCGTTCAAAAGTATAGCTTGCCTCAATCACTGCGCGATAACCAGCCAGGTTACTTTGAGAGGATAATACATCCATGGCTTGTGCCCGGGTAATGCGTGGAACCCGTTCAAGAGCAAAAGCGGTCACCTTTCGATTATTATACGCCTCAATAAGCTCGGGTTTAGCATAAGGTTGGAGGATGCCTAATAAAAGAGCCCCTTCTGGTAAAAGCTTGGCTTCATCTTCTCCTCCGTCTTTTTTTGTCATGGGAGCTTGGACTTTTAAGACAACACTAGCCCCTTCAAGGGTTTTTTGTGGGGTGGAAGCGATTTTAGCGCCTGCAGCTTCGTAAACTCTATCAGAAAAATGAGACATGTTACCGGCTCCTTTTTCAACCACAATTGAAAACCCAAGAGCGGTGAGTTTTTTGACCGTTTCTGGTGTTGCTGCAACACGTGTTTCATAAAGCCTTCGTTCTTTTAGAACAGCAAGTTTCATACCAATTTCTTCCGTAATTTTTCAATTCTTTTAGGCACCTTAGCATAGCCTATTTGGTTTGAGGAGGGGGGATGTGATGTATGTAGAATAACTCTGCCCACGACTTTTATCCAATTATTGCGTCTATTTTGCAAGGAACGTTGATACCACTTTTGCAGCGATATCAGGAGGGGATTGGAGAAGCCCCATCGTTTCTTCCATGGCTTTTAGCTGACGAGAGCGGGTTTTTTTGTCGTGCAAAAGAGTAAGAAGGGCAGCCGCCATTTTTTCTGGCGTACATTCTTGTTGCAAGAATTCAGGAATCCAGGGTGTTGGAATTTCTTTCCGCATATCTTTTTGCAGAAATCCAAACTTATGAAAGGTCAGAAGGATGTTCACCATACATGCCCAAGGTGTTTTGATAAGAACTTTGGCGATCCAAGCATTAAGCGTGTTGATCTTGTAGGCAACCACAAAGGGGAGACGAGCAGCCGAGAGTTGCAAAGCAACCGTTCCTGAAGCGGCTAAAGCCACAAAAGCTTTTTGAAATATGGTCTTTCGCCTTGCATTTCCCATCACGATATCAACGGGAACAGACCAATCTTGAACGTTTTGGCGTACGAAAGCTTCAACGGAAGGAAGGGTTGGGAGAGCGATCCTGATATCAGGATCGTTTCTTTTTAAAAGGTCGATAGTCTTTTTAAAAAGAGGCATAAGCGTTTCAATTTCTGAGCGTCGACTTCCTGGGAGCACACAAATCAGGTGAGGATCTCGTCCTTCCTCATTTTCTGATACGTTTTCTTTTGCAATGGGATGACCCACAAAAGTTGTGGCAAGGCCGTACTTTTCAAAATAAGACGGTTCAAAGGGATAAACACACAAGAGATGGTCTAAAAAACGAGCAATTTTTTTGGCTCGACCGGGTCGCCATGCCCACACTGTGGGGGCCACATAATGAATCAACTTTGGCCTTTGAGATCGTTTATGAAGCTGTTTCATGACGCGAAAGCTGAATTCTGGGGAATCAATCGTGATGACAACATCCGGTTGCATCAATCGAATCGTTTTAACAGTGTGTGTAAGATGTTTCCAAAGTTTAAAAAAATGACGCACAATACCTAAAATACCAATAATTGAAAGATCTGTCATGGGAAAAAGGCTTTGGAGTCCTTGCTCTTCCATCGCTTCTCCTCCAATGCCAGCGAATCGAACGGTGTGGTTTTTTTTTATGGAGGCCATCAGGTCAGCTCCCAATTGATCACCTGAAGCTTCGCCTGCGATAAGAAAAATTAAAGGAACCTGTGACATTGAGAACTAGGAAGGCTTAAAATAAAGAGGGATTTTTCTTCCGCTAACTTTAACATGGCTTCTCGATTTAAAATGAGTGTTCGTCCTGCTTCGATGGCAATACCTCGCAGCCCCGCCTTTGTGGCTTGTCGTACGGTTTCAACGCCAATAACGGGAAGATCAACCCGCTTTTCTTGTTGACGCTTAGCTGTTTTGACCAAAACCCCCCCTAAACCCTGACGTTGAAATGTTCCTGCACGTTCAATTAAAGCATCTGTTCCCTCGATAGCTTCAACACCAAGAACAAGACCTTCTTGGATGACAACAGCTTGTCCCACGTCTGCGGGTCCTAAGGCCGTTAGAACATCAATGCCTCGACCAATATCTTGCCAGGCCTGCTCATCAGGTTCATGTGTTGTGAAAAGACCTTCTGGGGCCAAAAGATCAGCCAAAATGTCATCTGGGCCTACGATGCGATACCCTCGCTCTTCAATCATATGAATTAAAAGTTTTAGAAGATTATCATCTCCTAAAGCTTTTGATCCAATTTTTGTGAGCCATTTGACCCCCTCCCAATCAGGGCGAACCTCACTCATCGCAGGTCGAGTAATTGTTCCTGCCATGACAATATCTTGAATGTGGTTTTCTTGCATATAACGTAAAGCTTTTCCAGCTTCACCAAAGTAAAGCCAGATATGGGGGTGATCTTTAACAAGGTTTTCTTCCGTTTGGCCTTTAAAAGCAAGAATAAAGAAGGGTCTGTTTTCGCTTTTGAAGGCATTGATAAGGATGCGCGGAAGTTCACCTTTTCCCGCAAACAGGGCAATAGGCGTTTGCTTAGACGACAGTTGCACGCGTCTTCTCCTCAGACTCTTCTAACTCATACTCCCAATCTTCTGTGGGGAGGCATAACGCTCTTTCAGGATATTGCTCAATGAATGCAAGAAGTTCTTTTACAGGGTTACATTCTCCATACAAAGAATTTATTTTTTGTAGACGCTCGCTAAAAGTTCCTACCTGATCCTTCGCCAAAAGCTTATAAGCATTGCGAAGGTCATGAATATCCTGACGTGCGAACCCTCTTCGCTTCATTCCAATAATATTTAAGCCTCCAAGTTTTCCTCTCATGGCCATTACGGTCCCAAAAGGAATCACGTCTTCATTCACGCCAGCAGTTCCAGAAATCATAGCAAAAGGCCCAATCCGAACAAATTGATGAATGGCAGCAAGGCCTCCAATATTGGCATAATCTCCAACGGTGACATGTCCTCCAAGAGTGGCATTATTTGCCATTGTTACGAAATTTCCAACATGGCAATCGTGGCCAATATGGACGCCAATCATGATATAACAATGATTGCCGACGGTGGTTCTCATTCCTCCCTTTTCCGTGCCTGGGTGGATAGTGGCATGTTCTCGGATCGTACAAGCTTCTCCAATTTCAAGGGTTGAAGGTTCTCCCTTGTAATGGGCGTTTTGTGGTGCAAGCCCTAAAACTGCAAATGGGAAAACTTCTGTGCGTGCTCCAAGGGTTGTGTGTCCCTCAATAACGACATGAGGATGAATCTTAACATTTTCATTTAAGACAACATTTGGCCCAATAATACTATAAGCACCAACGCATACACCGTCCGCAAGCTTTGCTTCTTGAGCAACAATGGCTGTGGGGTGAATTTGAGTAGACATAATTTATTAACTTTCTAAAAAATATTTAACTAATCTGAAATCATAGCTGTTTTAATAGCTTCAGCGACAATTTCACCATTAACTTTGGCTAAACCCTTAAAACGCCAAACAGGTCCACGTTTATGGGTTTTTTGGACTTCAAGAGAAAGAACGTCTCCAGGCACAACCATCTTACGAAAACGGGCTTCGTCAATGCCCATAAAATAAACCAGTTTTTCTTTATCATATAAATCTAATGAATGCATAGCCAAAGTCGCTGCTGTTTGAGCTAAGGCTTCAATGATCATCACGCCCGGCATCACAGGCTTTTTTGGAAAATGACCTTGAAAATACCAATCCTCTAGAGAAACTGTTTTAATTCCAATAGCGCTTTCTCCACTGATAACTTTGATTAACCGCTCCACCATTAACATGGGTGGACGATGAGGAATCAAACGTTTAATTTGTTCAGTATTCAACTCAACGTGATTCGTATCTTCAGTTGACGTGATTTTATTTTCTAATGCAGACATAATTTTCTTACTCTCAATTAACTTTTTTCCGATCTTCTTCAGCAAGCCTCTTTAAAACAGCCACTTGGCGATAGTGCGTTTTCAGAGGCATGGCAGGGCTTCCCGCCAAGACTTCTTGAGGCTTCACATTCCTCATAATACCACATTGGGCTGCAAGACGTGCCCCCGAGCCAATTTTTAAGTTATCAGCAATACCGGCTTGACCCCCAGCAGCGACATAATCTCCAAATTTTGTACTTCCTGCAACCCCTGACTGAGCCACCATTACGCACCCTTTTCCAAAGTGAACGTTATGAGCAACCTGGACCAAATTGTCAATTCGTGTTCCCATCCCAATGATTGTATCAGGGCCACTTCCTCGATCCACTGTTGTATTGGCTCCAATTTCTACGTAATCGTGAATAATAATGCGTCCCAACTGAGGAACAGGGACATGTCCTCCCATATGACCATCATCCATGAAAAAGCCAAATCCACTTTGACCTATCCGAGCTCCAGGCTTCAGATGAACATGTTTACCAATAAGGGCATGGGAGATAGAAACATGAGACTCTATGACAGAAGCTTCTCCAATGACAACGCCTTCTCCAATGATAACCAGGGGGCCAATTTCCACATGGTCACCCAATTCAACGTTAGCCCCAATCACAGACATAGGGCCAATGGTAATTCCTTTGCCCATCTTTACGGTAGGATGAACAATAGCTGTGGGGGCTATGTTGGTTTCAGCTTTTTCTTTTGGGTAAAAGGCATTTGCAATAAGAGCGTATGATCGATGAGGATATTTTGAGAACAGCAGCGCCAAATGACGGGGGGCGCGCTCTTGCATTTCGGGGGAAAGAATACACGCGGATGCTTTCGTGTTTGTGAGAATTTCTTCATATTTTGCATTGTGAAATAAACTGATGCATGAAGGTTCGGCTGTATCCAAAGGAGCCACATCTTCGATGCGTAAAGATGGGTCGCCTTGCCCCACTTCACATTGGCCATACGTAGCAAGATCAGCTAAAGTAAAAGGTCCTTTTCTTTTATAAAATCGTGAATCTGCCATTTTTTGCAATCTAACTATTTGTTTTTAGTAATCAGGAAATTTATACCGAGATATTTCTCAAAACACAAAAGATTTTTATACACATTCATTCAACTTTATTTTTCTCTTCCTGCGAGATTCAGCTTTGATTTTTTCTTAGCGTTATTTTTTATCCTCTTATCTCATCCATCAAACTTCGGGCAAAATCTTGAGCTGAAAAGGCATGCAAATCTTCAATGGCTTCCCCTACGCCGATAGCATGAATGGGCAGGTTAAATTGTTGAGCGATAGCGACGAGTACGCCGCCCTTGGCAGTGCCGTCCAACTTGGTAATAATAAGACCTGACACATCAGCAGTTTCTTGGAAAACCTTGACTTGAGTTAAGGCATTTTGACCTGTGGTGGCATCCAAGACTAAAAGGGTAGCATGGGGAGCAGAAGGGTCAAGCTTTTGAATAACCCGTTTAATTTTTTTAAGCTCTTCCATCAACACAGTCTTGTTATGCAGCCTTCCTGCCGTATCGATAATGACAATATCATCCCTCCGTTCTTTGGCTTTTTGCAGGGCTTCATACACGAGGCCCGCTGCATCTTTGGTAGAGGCGCTTTCAAGGGGAACGTTCGCGCGCTTGGCCCAGATGTCGAGTTGTTCGATAGCAGCCGCTCGAAATGTATCGCCTGCGACCAGGGAGAGTTGATACCCTTGATCTTTCCATTGCTTAGCTAATTTACCAATGGTGGTGGTTTTTCCAGAGCCATTCACGCCCAAGACCAAAACGACATAGGGAGTTGACGATTTTTTGGGAATTAAAGGAAAAGCATAAGGATTTAGTAAAGCTTCGATTTCTTCGGCAAAAACGACGCGAATTTCTTCAGGCGTAATGTTTTGATTGTATTTCTTTTGACTCAATTTTTGCACAAGATCTCGGGCGGTGGCCACTCCTAAATCACTGGTAATGAGAAGATCCTCGAGTTCTTCAAGAGTTTCATCATCCAATTTTCGATGGGTGATAAGGGTTGTAATCCCTGCGGAGAGTCGGGAGGATGATTTTTTAAGGCCGTCTTTCAGGCGTTTAATCCAACTGGTCATGAAATAACCTTGACGTCGAGATAGGTTTCTTTTGCCTGCAAAATGTGAGCCTTAAGAATACTGCCTGGGCTATGGGATGTTGTTGATCGAACGTTCAAGAAATGTTCACTATGACCTTGCGTTTCGGATTCAAACAAAACATTTACCTCACGGCCTATAAATTTATTAAATGTACGCTCAAGATTTTTTTGTCCTGCCTGGCGTAAACGTGCAGCACGTTCTTTGATGATATCTTGCCTCACTTGAGGCATACGAGCGGCAGGTGTTCCTTGGCGAGAAGAATAGGGAAAAACATGCAGAAAACTTAAATCACATTCGTCGATGATTCGTAATGAATTCTTGAACATCTCATTTGTTTCGGTAGGGAATCCAGCGATAATATCGGCACCAAACGTAACATCGCTGCGTAATCCACGTAATTTTTCACATATATTAATAGCATCTTGACGTAAATGACGGCGCTTCATGCGTTTTAAAATCATGTCATCTCCGGCTTGTAGGCTTAAATGAAAATGAGGCATTAGTCTGGGTTCTCGTTCGAAGACATGAAAAAGGTCTGGGTCGACCTCAACGGGATCTAAGGAAGATAAGCGAAGGCGAGGAAGCTCAGGGACTTGAGCGAGGAGGCGTTTGACGATTTGTCCCAAAGTGGGTTTGCCAGGAAGATCTTCGCCATAGGCCGTAATATCAACGCCTGTGAGAACAATTTCTTGAAAACCTTTGTCCAAAAGAATGCGAACTTGATCGACAATCACCCCTAAAGGGACGCTTCGGCTATTGCCACGGCCAAACGGAATGGCGCAAAAGGTACAACGATGATTGCAGCCGTTTTGGACTTGAATAAAGGCTCGTGCGCGGCCATCAAAACCAGAAATCAGGTGTTCAGCTGTGTCTCGTACAGACATAATATCGTTCACAATAACCCGTGCATGCTCCCGATCAGGGCGAAAATAGGTTTCTTCTAACTTTTCCACATTTCCAAGAACTTGGTCGACTTCTGGCATTTGGGCAAAGGATTCAGGGTTTATTTGAGCGCTACAGCCGGTGACAATAATTTTTACATGGGGATTTTCGCGGCGATGTTTTCGGATGGCTTGGCGGGCTTGGCGTTCTGCTTCAGCAGTAACGGCACATGTATTAAAGATAATCGCATTTTCAAGCCCTGCTTTTTGGGCCTTTTCGCGAATGACTTCTGATTCATAAGAATTCAGACGGCAGCCAAAGGTAATAATTTGTGTGGTCATGGAAGGTCAATCATTCCTTTAAAACAAAATTCAGCAGGGCCTGTTAAAAGAAGGAGGCGGCCCTCTGCCCAATCCACTTCTAATGCTCCTCCTGTCATCTCAATAATAACGGGCGGCTTTTCAATAAGGCCTAATTTTAAGCTTAATACTCCTACAGCACAAGCGCCTGATCCGCAAGCAGGTGTGATGCCAACGCCCCGTTCCCAAATCTGAACCTTGAGTGTGGTGGGGGAAATCAGGTGAGCTAGTTCTACATTGATGCCTTCTGCGGGTTGCAAAGAAAGGGCAAGGGTCGCGAAGTCTAGCTCATTGGGATCTTGTGTAAAAATGACAAGGTGAGGATTTCCGACATCTATAAAATGGCCGTGTGGGTGTGGAGGGGAGAAGGTGGGTTCTTTTAAAGAAATAGTCATGTTATTTTGAGTTTGCCAAAATTGAGAAAGAAAGGAAGGTGTTTGAATCAAACCTGATTCTTTTCCTAAATATTTTGCCACACAGCGTGTTCCATTCCCACAGGCTGAGGCTTGGCTTCCATCAGCATTATAAAAAGAAATTTCCGCATCAGCTATGCTTGATTCTTTGATGAAGATCACCTGATCACAGCCGATTCCATAGCGTCGACTTGCAATCCATTGTATTTGGGGAGTGGTGAGAGGAGAATTAAGGTTTTGTTCCTCAAAGAGGACAAAATCATTCCCAAGAGCTTGCATTTTTGTAAAAGGGAGAAGGCTTGCTGTTTTTGGCATTTGGCTCAACTTTCTTGCTGAGGATAGAGCAAAAAAAGAGTATAGAGAAGACTTCCAAACAAAATAAAGGCAAATCCTTGATGGAGAGTGGCAAGAGCAATAGGAATGTTGAGCAGAAGCGTCAAAAGTCCAAAGGAAAATTGCACAAGCGCGGCAAGAGCTATCCCTTTAATGGCGTGGGAGAGAAGAAGGGGGAGGGAATTATTTCGATGGAAGAACCAAATTCCTCCACAAAATACTGTTGTGAGCGTGGCGAATAGACGATGGAGAAACTGGACGCTTACAGGATTTTCCAAAACATCCTTCCACCAGGGCGTTTGTGATAAAAATTCAAAGGGAATCAGATGATTTCCCATCAACGGAAAGGTATTATACAAAAGACCAGCTTTAAGTCCCGCTACCAGAGCTCCTAAAAAGGCTGTTGTGAGAACCAGAAAAAGCGCTATGAGACAGAGACCTTTAAGGGGAGACAATACTTTTTGTTCGATTTTAAGGTTGAGGTGATGAGGATAAAGGGAGAGAGTCGTCCACAAAGCGATGCCAAAAATAGCAAAGCCCAGAAAAAGGTGGGCTGCAAGGCGATAGGGACTTACATGAGGATCTTGATTGAGGCCACTTTTGACCATGTACCATCCCATAATGGCTTGCATGGCCCCTAAAAGCCAGAGTAACACCAGGAATCTCCACAGATTTTTATGTTGATTTTTAAAGATCATCAGGAAGGTTGGAATAAGAAGAAGAATTCCTAAAAGACGACCCCACAAACGATGAATGTATTCTAACCAAAAAATAGATTGAAACTCAGAAAGTGTCATTCCAAAATTAATTTTTTGAAATTCGGGGCTTTGCTGGTATTTGCTAAATTCAAGTGTCCACTCAGGAAGATTTAAAGGGGGAAGGAGGCCCGTAAGTGGTTTCCATTCAACAATCGAGAGTCCTGATCCCGTCAGGCGAGTCAAGCCACCTATGACGACCATGCCTAAAATCATGAGGGTCAGGGTGATAAGGCTTCCTTTAAAAAGGGTATCTGATTGAGTGGGCATAGACTAAGTGGCTCCTGCTACTCATCGTGTTATTTCATTTTTTATGTTTTTATAAAAGAGATTTTTACATTCCTAAATCCCAAATAATTTCATTGTTT
>JAIEOZ010000243.1 GCA_019750035.1 Alphaproteobacteria bacterium
GTTTATGTGGCTGGTAGAAGTAAATCAACTTAAGCTTATAGTCCTTCCTATTTAGGTTTCACCATACGCAAAGAATTTATTGAGTTATGGATAAAGATGAAATAAACTTATATTCATCATAAAGCTCTATCATTTTGTAGATAGATCTTGATTCAATTCATTGGAGATCATTTCATACTATGAACATCCTTGTAACAGGGGCGAATGGATTTATCGGTCGGGTTGTCTGCGATCATATTTCTAACCAAAAGCTTAATGCCTATGCCCTTCTCCGCAAACCCCAAGAGGGACTGAATGTTAAAGAAAGCTTTATTATCGAAGATTTTCTTAATTTTAATGAATGGGAAAAAATCTTAAAAGGAATTGATGCGGTCATTCATACTGCAGGTCTTGCTCATGTAAAAGGACGTCTCGATAAATGTTATTTTGATATTAATACAGAAATAACAAAGAAATTAGCATTAGAATGCGTGAGATATAATGTAAAAAGGTTTGTATTTGTCAGCTCTCTTGCTGTCTACGGACTTTCTTCTTCTCAAGACCTCATTACTCTTTTAAGCCCTCTTCACCCCACCACACCTTATGGTCAATCGAAGCTAAAGGCTGAAGAGTTTTTACAAGAGTTACAAACAAAAAAGCTATTAGAAGTTGTTATTGTGCGCCCTCCCTTGGTGTATGGAGCTGCTGCTCCAGGTAATATTGGCCTTTTATTAAAAGCAATAAAACGTAATCTGCCCTTACCATTTGCAAGAACAAAAAATAGGAGAAGTCTAATTTATGTAGAAAATCTTTCTCATTGTTTAATAAGCTGTGCAACGCATACAAATGCAACAGGAAATATTTTCCTAGTCAGTGATGGAGAAGATATGTCAATTGAAAAATTGATAGGTTCTCTTGCAAAAGGGTTAAATAAAACGCCCAAACTCTTTTTCTTTCCCCTTGGTATTCTTCATAATATTCTGAGGATTTTCGGCAAAGAAGAAATTCTTGAAAAAATCACAGGCTCTTTGCAGCTTGATATAAGCGATATTCAAAAAGAAATCGGATGGAAGCCGATTTTTTCTGTTGAAGAGGGACTCGAGAAAACAAGCCATACACTTCGATAATCAGTGTCTATGCCCAGAAAAATAAATGTCTGCAAGGAGACGAAGATACTTTGTGAGCTATGGGAAGAAAAGCTCTTAAAAAAATTGGTATAAGAATGCTAAGAAAATAACATTTCAAAAAACAATACTTCAGCAATCACGCCTACAACGACTCAATGGCATAGGCTGTTGGGTCAGAAAAAAGAGCGGAAAGAAGCTTGTGATGAAGGCTATGGCCCGTGCGAACGCCATGGAACTTACCGAAAATGAGTCCCCCTGCCAAATGAAGATCACCCAGAACATCGAGTACCTTATGTCGAACGCATTCATCTTCATAACGTAAGCCTTCTTCATTCATGACGTTGACCCCATCATAAACAAGCGTATTCTCAAGAGAGGCTCCTTTTGCAAGCCCCATCGCCCAAATTTTTTCTGCATCCTCTAAAAGCCCAAAAGTACGAGCCGACGCAATCTCCTCGGCAAAATCTTCTTCTAACGGACGAAAAGTAAGATTTTGAGGGGCCTGTCGTATGCGTCCTGCAAAATCAAAATCAACCTCAATCTCATAATAAGGAGAAGGAGAAAGGGTCACTTTTCGATCACCTTCTTCAACAGTAATGGTTTTCAAAATTCGAATTCCCCGCCGGGAAGCTCGTTGTTCTCTTACACCCGCCTGTTCAACAAGAGCGACAAAAGGTTGGGCGCTCCCATCCATAATAGGCAGTTCCGGTCCAGTAATTTCAATACGAACGTTATCAATACCGCTTGCTGCAAGAGCCGCCATCAAATGTTCAATCGTTGAAATGGTAACCCCCTGACCATTGCCAATTGTCGTGCACTGACGCGCATCGACAACTGTCTTCCAATGGGCCTTAACTTCAGTTCCGCCTAAATCTGTTCGAATAAAAGTAATGCCACTTCCTGAAACGGCGGGATGCAATGTGACTTCAACGGGAGCCCCTGAATGAACCCCAGTGCCATGACAGGAAACAACATTTGCAATTGTTTTTTGATAATATTGAATGCGTAGCTCCAGACTGGGAATGAGCGCACAAATCTGGGGGGGATTATTTTCAACCGAAACAGAATGAAGGCTCGTCACCGATACTATCCTTTATTTACATTTTTTCTATTATAAAGGATAACTTAGCGTTGCGGGAGAAGCAAATCACTGATTATGACGAATTGTTACAGAAGTCTATAAGCGCAAAGAGATGCGCTCTTATTAAGAGAGATTCGCCTATGTAGACACTTTTTTATTATTTGCAAAACCTAAAAATCAAATAAGCAATTCAATTAGTTATTTTATATTATGCTTTCTTATTCCTATCTCTTTCTATTGTTTAGGCATAGTTTATTTTTAAAATCTTAAAAATTCCTTAATAAAAAGACAAAAAAATTAAAAATGACGCAAATTTTTTTAAGAGTCTTCATCTAATGCTCGGGTGGGAGAGGAAGAGCCTTCTCAGGATTTTGATACCAATTCCGTTATTTAAGTTTACATTTCTGGATTGCTTTGTCGGGACTTTGTCCCTCCGCGCAATGACGAACCTATTGTTTTTCAACATAAAAATCGTCATTGCGAGCGGAGCGAAGCAATCCAGAAGTATACTTATTCTTAATTATTTTTAATCGATAATTGAGGTTGAGAATTTCTTCAGCGATTTTTTGAACGTAATGAAGAGGCTTGAACCCCTTCCTACGCACACTTTCTTTCCTTATCGACCCGATTGTCTTCGTAAAAATGCAGGAATTTCGATAGATTCATCCTCAGCTTCAGTTACTGATTCAGACGTTGATTGAACCATCGCTTGTGGAAAGGGTCTTTTCAAAGCTTCTGGTGCCGCACGCGCAGACTGATTTTTACGCCCAATTAGACGTTCAAATAAGCTCAAAGAGCGACCTTCTTCACGCTCAGGAGGAGGCGCATATCTATAGTGATCTTCAGGCAGCCTTTCCTTAGGAGTTAGAGGTGAAGGATCCGTCTCTTTAAACGTCATCGCTCGATCTTCAAAATTAAGTTCAGAAGACACCTCTTGATGGAGCTCTGCCGGAGACTCAAAAGAAGCGACTTCTGGAGCTTTGATGATTGAAGCTTGTATTTCCCTTTCAAGCTCGGAAATGCGGGCCTTACTCAAGAGACTTGCTGCGTGAGCGTCTATGCCTGTTGCCACACATGAAACACGTATCCGCCCCTCAAGGCTCTCATCGAAAGTAGAGCCAAAGATAATATGGGCATCCGGATCAACTTCTTCCCGAATACGATTAGCCGCTTCATCGACTTCATAAAGAGTCATATCAAGACCACCCGTAATATTGATGAGAACAGCTTTCGCGCCGCGCATTGATACATCATCCAAAAGTGGACTTGAAATTGCGGCTTCAGCCGCTTCGATAGCTCTTCCTTCTCCTTGGGCTTCTCCCGTACCCATCATGGCCTTGCCCATCATCCCCCCCATCACGGCTCGTACATCAGCAAAGTCAAGATTAATCAGCCCGGGCTTCATCATCAAATCAGTCACGCTCCGAACACCGGAATAAAGAACATCATCAGCCATTTTAAAAGCATCTGCGAAGGTAGTTTTTTCATTAGCTACACGGAAAAGGTTTTGGTTAGGAATAATGATGAGCGTATCTACATATTCTTGCAGCTCTTCGATTCCTTTCTCAGCTGTACGCATCCGGTTCGTTCCTTCAAAATGAAATGGCTTTGTGACAACGCCAATTGTAAGAACTCCCTTATCTCGTGCCGCTTTAGCAATAACGGGAGCAGCTCCCGTTCCCGTTCCTCCGCCCATTCCTGCTGTCACGAACAACATATTACTTCCTTCAATATGTGAAAGAACGTCTTCTATACTTTCTTCAGCTGAGACTCTGCCTACTTCTGGATGAGATCCCGCACCAAGCCCTTGAGTCGCTTGAAATCCGAGTTGAATCTTGGCTTCTGCTAAAGAGAGCGAAAGAGCTTGAGCATCGGTATTCGAGGTAATAAACTTAACGCCTTTTAAATCACCACGAATCATGTTATTAACCGCATTTCCGCCAGCTCCTCCAACCCCAATCACCGTTATGCGTGGTTTGAGTTCTTTTTGCTGTTCATTTTGCGATAGCGTTAGTGTCATATTTCAGTCTCCATCATCACTTCATTTTTTGTATCATCACACAGTCAACTTCAAAAAACCATCACCAAATTTGCTTAAAAAAGGAGCCAATTTGTGAGAAAATTTGTTTCGATCTTCGCTGCGGAAATGCTTGTAAATACGCAACATGTTCTGCTTGTCCATAAGACAATAACCCTGCACATGTTGAAAAAGAGGGATCTTGAGAGAATTCAGAAGAACTCACGTGAAGCGGCTTTCCAAGGCGGATATTTTTACCCAAGATCATTGAAGCCACTTCTCGTGCACCCGCAAGCTGACTTGCACCTCCTGTCAACACAACCCGTTGGCCCATAAACTGATTAATTCCTGCTTTTAAAAGACGCGCCCTAACATGTTCAAAGGTCTCTTCAATACGTGGTTTAATAACAGAAACAAGCGCTGAACGAGGCATTTGATTCATGCCTTCCCCTCGTTTCTCACCAACCAAGGGAACAATAATCATTTCTCGATCATCCGCTACTGATGGTATAGCACTTCCATAGAGAGTTTTAAGCCGTTCTGCATTCATTAGAGTTGTTGAAAATCCTCGTGCAATATCCATAGTAACATGGGATCCCCCTATGGGAATGCACTCGACATGACGTAATTGCCCTTCATGAAAAACAGTTAAAGAGGTTGTGCTTCCTCCCATATCAATAAGAATGACGCCAAGTTCTATTTCATCTTCCACAAGACAGGCGAGACCCGAAGCATAAGAAGCAGCCACAAGGCTTGTAACTTCAAGATGACTTCTCGCCACACACGTACTTAAGTTATGCAGGGGACTAGATTTGCTAAAAAGAGTATAGATAGAAACCCAAAGACGATCTCCAGACATTCCTCGAGGATCCTTTATTCCTTTGGCTCCATCAAGAGCATAGCCTGTCGGCACCGTATGCAGCGTTTGCAAGGAGGGATCAACTTGTGCAGCTTTAGCTTGTAATAAAATTCGGCGAATATCTGTGTCATCGATCGGATGACCAGAAACATTCATCTCTACAGTAAAATTAACTGATTTAAGATGGGATCCGTTAACGCTCACAATAACATCGCGAATCGTCACACCCGCCATTTTTTCAGCGGTATGAACAGCATTGACAATTGAGGTAATTACTTCCTCCATATTGATCACAACGCCAGATTTAACACCGCCTGAAAGTTGCTGCCCAACACCTAAAATTTCAAAATTGTGTTTTCCTTGGACCTGTGCAATTGCACAACAAACCTTTGATGAACCGACATCTAAAGCAGCAATTAAGCCTCCACGTATTCTCGAATGATGTCGTCTCCAACTCCACATTCCTCTTAGCTACTCCTTTCAAGCATCCTTACCCGTGTGATTTTTCTTCAGTGCCGCTTCTGGTGTTAAACGCAAAATTAATTGCCTCGGCAATCGCATATCAATAGCCATAACCTCCCGATCCATCAAGTTATGTTGCTTTTCAAGATCGAGAAGATAGGCTAAAGCACGCTCTGCCTCTTTTTCTGGTAACTTAACATCTACCTTATTATCAAGCCTTAAATCCCAACGCGTTGATCTTACATGAGTTGCAGCCGTCACACGACGTTTAATCTCGGGAAACTGGTCAAGGAGAGTCATAAGGCCATCTACATGACGCAACGCCTTATCTCCTATCACAAGTAACAAGCCTTCGTGCTTATGAGTTTCACTCATTTCCATAAATTCACCATCACGATCGACAAGATAGGTCTTTCCTTGATTTTTCCAAAGCGCAACAGGCTCTTTTTCTGAAATCCGGATCAAGAGAGTATCCGGGAAACGTCTTTCTATACGGACAGCATTCACCCATGAAAGCTCTTCAAGCTTAGATTTAGCCTCGGAAAGGTTAATAGAAAGCAAAGGCTTACCCCGCTCAAGCTCTAATTTTTTTAAAATTTCAATTTTATCTGTACGAACGCGTCCTTCAACAATAACGTCTTCAAGTTTAAATCCAAGAAACTGCGTTGCCATTCCTAAGTTTTGGAAGGTTTGCGTCATCAAAGTCGATCCATGGAAATAAGCCCAAAGAGAAAAAATACAAAACCCCATTCCCAAGCAAAAAGAAGCTAACCTTCGAATACCAAATCCTTGGAAAGCAGTACGTTGAACTTTCTGCCGTTTTGAAGGGGGCCGTTGATATGACTTCACCGACGACATGAAGCATCCTCAACCATCCATTGAACCAGTTGAGTATAGGTCATTCCTCCGTAAGCTGAAATTTCAGGCACCAAAGATAATGGTGTGAGCCCTGGCTGAGGATTTGTCTCAAGATAATATAATACACCAGGCTCACCTTGCGTATCATCATAGCGAAAATCTGATCGCGTCACCCCTCGGCATTCAAGGGCTTTATGGGCTTTTTCTGCCCATTCAAGAACTTGAGCATAGGCCTCTTGATGAATTGGCGCCGGCATCAAATGGTCCGCTTTTCCTTCTGTATACTTAGCCGCATAGTCATAAAAAGTGCCTTTAGGTCGAATTTCAATAGCACCAATCGCTTTACCCCCCATAACAGCCACGTGAAGCTCTCGCCCAGGCACATATTTTTCTATTAATACCTCATCTTCAAAGGGCCATTTTTGAGGGTCAGGAAGAGATGTCGTTTCATCCAAGATAATATGAACGCCTAAACTAGATCCTTCGCCAATAGGCTTAATAACAAAGGGACGCTCCATAACATGACCTGCGCAAACATCTACAAGCTTGGCAACCCGTCCTTCAGGAACACGAATTCCTTCAATTTGACAGAGCTTACGCGCAACAACTTTATTCATGGATAAAGCAGATCCTAAAACACCGGAATGGGAATAAGAAAGCCCCATCATCTCCAATAAACCTTGAATACAGCCGTCTTCACCCCATCTGCCATGGAGAATATTCAAAACAACATCTGGCTTATGGCTCTCTAAATCTTGAACTAATTGTCCTATGTTTCGTGTAACATCAATAGGAATAACCTCATATTCTAATTCTTGAAGCGCTTTTAAAACGCCTTGAGCACTTGAGAGAGAGACCTCTCTCTCTCCTGAAAAACCACCCATTAAAACCACAACTTTTTTCTTCATGCAGCCTTTTCTCCTACTTGAGACAGTTCTTTAACACCCATTCTTTCAATCTCCCATCGCAAGTCGATCCCTGTTGTTTCAAAAACCCGCTCCCGAACTTCTTCCCCTAAATCTTCTAGATCTGAAGCCATAGCGTCCCCCATATTAATCATAAAGTTGCAGTGCAACTCAGACATCATAGCGCCCCCTTTTCTAAAACCGCGACAACCCGCTTTTTCAATGAGCTCCCAGGCTCTTGCCCCCTCAGGATTGGCAAAAGTACTTCCTCCCGTCCTCGATTTAACAGGTTGTGTCCGCTCCCGTTCGGCAAGGTGTGTGGAGATTTTTTCCTTGATCTCTTTAACATTACCAACCTGCCCCTTCAAACGAGCCCCAATAAAAATCCAGTCTTTTGGCAGGTCACAATGACGATAAGAAAGCCCCAGTTCCTGAGATGTCAAACGATGGAGATGCCCCTTTGGATCAATCACAAGCGCATATAACAAAACTTGGGAAATCTCCGATTCATAAGCTCCTGCATTCATACGCAAAGCTCCCCCTATGGTCCCCGGGATACCACACAAAAATTCAAATCCTGAAATTCCAGCTTCTGCAGTTACCGCTGCCAAGTTCCGATCTAAGACAGCTGCTCCCACATCAATTGTGGTTTCATCAATATAAATATTTGTAAATCCTTGACCAAGACGCACCACAACGCCTTCTATTCCCCCTTCTCTTACCAAAATGTTTGAGCCAACGCCAACAACATACAAAGAAAGATCTTTAGGTCGATTCTGAAGGAAAAAGCACAGATCTTGAACATCTGCAGGCTTAAAAGTAACTTGCGCAGGCCCTCCCACTCGAAACCAGGTTGTAGATGCCAGAGGGACATTAAAAAGATAGCGTCCTCTAACCTTAGGTAAAAGCATTTTTAACTTTTCAGTTGTTATCATCATTCCACCTCAAGCACATTTTCGTGGATAAAATTTATTTAATTGCAGGGGCAAGGCATGCGCAAGAGCAGAAATAGACCCTGCCCCTAAACAAATGACCATATCTCCTGCTTGTGTAAGTTTATGAATCAGATGAGGAAGTTCCTCAGGCCCATCACATTGATAAACCTCGCCTTTCATAACCTTAACTAACTCTTCATGATTCACCCCTTCTCGAGATATTTCTCGAGCGGCGTAAACAGGTAAAACAATTGTAAGATCTGCCCCTTCACAACACGTCGCAAACTCGTAAAAGTGGCTCGCAAGACGACTATATCTATGAGGCTCTAAAACCGCGATCACACGACCTTTTGTTGCTGCTTTTGCAGCCATTAAGGTGGCTCGAATCTCAGCTGGATGATGAGCATAATCATCTATAATAGTTACGCCCTGCAGCTCTCCCACTTGCGTAAAACGACGCTGGACACCTTCAAAAGAAGCAAAAGCTTCCTTTAAAACACTTCTCTCAACCCCACGCTCAAAAGCAACTGCAGCGACTCCCAGCGCATTAAGAACATTATGATGCCCATAAAGAGGAAGACCGATTTCAAAAGAGTGCCCTTCGCTTACAAGATCAAAAATAATTCCTTTTAGATTTGTGCGAATATTTTCTGCTCGTACATTAGCCTCCGGATGCAAACCATAGGTTATACAACGCTGCTGTGCTTGAATTCTCTGCCAGAGAGCATAAACCTGAGAGTGATCAATTCCTAAAACCGCCACTCCTCCAGGTTGAAGATGTGTCGCAAACATTTCGAAAGCGCTATATAATCGATCGGCATTTTCGTAATAGTCCATATGTTCAAGATCAATATTCGTGACAACGGCAATCTTTCGGGGAAGCTTTAGAAAACTTCCATCAGATTCATCTGCTTCTGCGACGCACCATTGTCCCTGTCCAATTTTAACATTAGATTGCCAAGCATTCATGACGCCACCATTGATGATGGTAGGATCATATCCTGCACTTTCTAATATCCACCCCATTAAGGCAGTCGTCGTTGTTTTCCCATGCGTTCCTGAAATGGCGATCCCTTCGTACCCCTCCATCAAAAGAGCTAGCATTTCAGCACGATGAAAGACAGGAAGTCCCCGTAAGCGCGCTTCTCTAAGTTCAGGATTATTTTCTTTAATATCCGTTGACACAATAACAATATCTTTTCCATCAAGACTCGCAGGATCATGACCTATAACGGCATGAACGCCTTTGCTTTGAAGCCTTTCTGTATTACCATTAAAAAATAAATCACTTCCACTAACCTGATGACCTTTCTCAGCTAAAAACTGAGCAATTCCACTCATACCAATGCCACCCACCCCAATAAAGTGAATGCGTTTATTATCTAGTTCTGTAAAATTCATTCTATCATCTTTCTTAAGGTGCCATCAGTTTTACAAGGTGCGCAAGCCTTAACGATGCATCTGAAACGGCTAAAGACCGTATATTGACTGCTGCGCTCATTAATTTCCAGGGAGAAGTCATCAACTCCGTTAAATAAGTAGCTAATGTATTAAAATCAAAATCTTTTTCCCTCATCATCCATCCTCCTTCTAGATTAATAGCTTGTTGTGCATTATAGAATTGATGATCATCCATTGCATACGGATAAGGTATAAAAAGCGCCGGCCTTCCAACAGTTGCAACTTCAACAACACTCGAAGCACCCCCACGTGAAATCACAAGCTGTGCTTTTTTATATCGTTCTCCCATATGATCCAAAAAAGGAGCAAGCTCAACATGGGCTTCTGTCCGTTCATAAAGCGCGCGGGTTAATTCTAAAAATTCTCCCCGGCATTGTTGGCTAATGTGAAGCCGTTTTTGAAGGGTCGGGTCTAGAAGTGCCACAGCTTGAGGAATAACTTCTCCAAAAACCTTCGCTCCTTGACTTCCTCCCGTTACAAGAACGTGGAAAGGAGCGTTATTTTCAGACAACGTATAAGGGGCAGGTTGGATATCAGGACGAACAGGGAGCCCTGTAAAACTCACTTTATGTTGGCATGATGTTGGAATATTTTTGACTGATGGAAAAGACGTTGCAATCCGCATAATAAAAGGAGCTAAAAGGCGATTTGTCCTTCCAAAATAAGCATCTGCCTGATGAACTATTGTAGGGAGACGAAGGGCCGCAGCCCCTATCATGGTGGGTAAAGAAGCATATCCCCCAAACCCTACAACAGCACGAGGCTTCAATCGTCGTAAATGATAGAGGGCAAGTCCAATTCCCTTTATAACTTCTAGTCCACCTTTTAATTTCTGATCCATTGACCCTTTAAGTTGCGAAGCAGGAATTTTAACTTTAAAAAAAGAAGACTCATTAAACTGATGACCTCGGTCATCACTAAATATAAAGACGTGATACCCTTGCTCTACAAGCGCACTCGCCAAAACTTGCGTCGGAAAAACATGTCCCCCTGTCCCTCCTGTCGCTAAGACAACACGTTTTTCAAATTTCTTCATAGGCCTCCTATCCTTCGTCGGGTAAGACTTAAAACCATTCCCATTCCTATAGCTTGAGCCATCATGGAGGACCCTCCATAACTAATGAAGGGCAAGGTCATCCCTTTTGTGGGCATAAGACTTAAGGTTGACGCCATATTAATAACTGCTTGTAATCCAAATTGTACAACAAGCCCTATACCCGCAAGAACCACAAACATATTATTTTCATCAAAAAGTCGGCTAATAGAACGCAAAAGTATAAATGCAAACGTTGAAACGAGCAAAAAACACAAGATCATTCCAAATTCTTCACCAGCAACAGCAAAAATAAAATCTGCGTGGGCATCTGGAAGGTATTTTTTTACCGTCCCTTCTCCTGGCCCTTGACCAATGAGCCCTCCATTCATAAAGGCTTCCAAAGACTGGTTAATTTGATATTGATCCCCAAATTTATTTCCTCCCTCAGAATTTAAGAAATGATCTATACGTCGCGTCACATGAGGAAAGAGAAAATAAGCTGAGATCAGTCCACCAACACCACATCCCACGGCCGATATAACCCAAAAAAGAGAAAGACCTGCTAAGAAAAACTGAGAAAACCACATGACTGTTATTAAGGCCGTCATCCCCAAATCAGGTTGACCTAACAAAAATATAACAACCAATAAGTAAAGAACAATAGAAATTAAATTACCTGGAAAAGAAGCTTGAATTTGCTTTTGGGAAAATAACCAAGCACTTATAATGGCAAAAGAAGGCTTAACAAATTCAGACGACTGAATAGAAAACCCTCCTATTTCAAGCCATCGACAAGCTCCTTTAATTTCCGTACCCATAATCGCTGTGAACACAAGACCCACAAGACTCATTCCAAAAATTCCAAGAGCAAACCATTTAATCTCATGTAAGGAGAGGAAAGAAATACCAATTAATAAAGCAAAGGTCGGAATCAAGAAAATAAGGTGCTTTTTAATAAAATGAAATGAGCTCCAATGATGTTGTGTAGCGACCGCAGGACTCGCAGCCATAATAAGAAAGACCCCCATAAGAATGAGAAGCATCAAAGCTGTCAAGGTCCATCGATCAACCGTCCACCACCACTGTCCAATTAAATTAGTATTTGTTCGCGCTAAGGATAGCATTTTATTTCTCTAGATCTTTTTTTTTCTAACTCTATGATTTCTTGGACATAGCTACAAAAGACCTCTCCCCTTTCTTCAAAATCTCGAAATTGATCAAAGCTTGCACATGCCGGAGACAAAAGAACAACCGCATTCTCTTTCTGATCGTGAAACGCCATTTTTGAAGCCTTTGTTAAAGCTTCTTCAAGAGTTTCACAAAATGTATAAGGGACACATCCTTTTAAGGTAAGCGCAAAGCTTGAAGCCGCTTCTCCAAACAAAAAAGCGTGTTGGATAAGAGAAAAATAAGACCTAAGGCTTGTAATTCCGCCCTCTTTAGGACGTCCTCCAAAAAGACAATACAACGAAGACTCTTGATAGCAAGCAAATGCTTTTGCTGTCGCTTCTGCATTTGTTGCCTTACTATCATTCACAAACGTTACAGTTTTATGGCAAGCAACGACTTGTTGACGATGAGCAAGCCCAGGAAAGGATGCCATGTTTTGAGTAATAACTTGCGGTGCAAGCCCCATAGATCTCAGCGCCCCATAAGCTGCAGCTATATTCTGCCAATTATGTTGCCCCTTTAATCGTTCAACGTTTTTCAAATTGATAATGGGATGAGAATTCTCATAGAGAATCCCTTCTTTTACAGAAATACCTTCCAGAAGGACCTTACAGGTGGAAATAGGCATAAGCTTGACCTTTTCTGATGCTTTTAAAGTTTCATAGATTGTCAAACATGCAATATCATCCACACTTATCACCAAAGTATCTTGAGGTGTTGCCTTCCTATAGATGAGCCTTTTCGCCGCAATATACCCATCCATCCCCCCATGCCGTTCCAAATGATCAGGCGTGATATTTAATAAAACACCAACATTAAAATGCAAGCTTGGCGAGATTTCAAGCTGATAGGAGGATACTTCCAGCACATACACACCACCTTGTTTTAAAGGATTCAGTTCCATCACTGGAATACCCAAATTTCCACCTATTTCAACGGACATTCCCTTCTCTTTTAGAATATGACCCATCAAGGTGGTCGTCGTTGATTTTCCATTCGTTCCTGTAATCCCGACAAATTGAGCTTGGGTCTGACTTTGACACAAAAGTTCAAGATCACTTAAAGGACGTAACCCTGCAATTTGCGCCCTTGCCACAACAGGATGAGGAGCAGGGTAATGATGAGGAATTCCAGGGCTTAAAATAAGATGATCAATATTTTCCCATTCGACAGCATAAAGATCGCACAGGGGAACTCCTTGATTATGCGCCTCAACTCTGGCTTTTTCTTGATCATCCCAAGCTAAAACATGAGCGCCCGCTTTGAGCAAACTTTCGACGACAGAGCGCCCCGATCGACCTAGTCCTAAAACGGCAATTTTCTTATCTTTAAGCCATGCTGGGATAATCATCTTCTTAACGCAACTTAAGGGTTGAAAGACCAATTAACGCTAGAACAATGGCGATAATCCAAAAACGAAAAACAATTGTTGGCTCTGACCATCCTTTTTTCTCAAAATGATGATGAATAGGCGCCATAAGGAAAACGCGTTTTCCTCCCGAAAATTTAAAATAACCAACTTGGAGGATGACGGACACGGCTTCCATCACAAAAAGTCCTCCGACAATTGCTAAAACGAGCTCATGCTTTGTAATCACAGCTACCATGCCTAAGGCTCCCCCAGCCGCCAAAGATCCCGTATCCCCCATCCACACCTTGGCTGGTGGGGCGTTATACCAAAGAAAACCCAAACTTGCCCCAATTAAAGCACCACAGAAAATCGCAAGTTCTCCGGTACCTGAAACAAAGACAATCTGAAGGTAATTGGCAAAAACATGGTTCCCAACAAGATAAGAAATCAACACAAAACAGGCTGAAACAATCATCACGGGTCCAATGGCAAGACCATCCAAACCATCCGTTAAGTTAACAGCGTTCGACGTTCCTACAATAACAAAAACTCCAAAAGGCACATAAAACCATCCCAAGTTAATAAGGACATTTTTAAAAAAGGGAATAGACGTGCTTGATGCAAGCTGGGGATCTCCAAACTCCATCACAGCATAGGTTGCAAGACCACTCATTGCAATTTGCAAGAGGAGTTTTTTCTTACCAGAAAGACCTTTCGAATTACGCTTTTTAAGTTTTAAATAATCATCAAGAGCACCCACATATCCAAATCCAAGCGTAAGGATAAGGACAATCCACACATACATATCCGTTAAATTAGCCCACAAAAGAGTACTCAGCGTTAAGGCTAAAAGAATGAGACTGCCCCCCATTGTTGGGGTTCCTTGCTTTGTCAATAGATGGGAAGCAGGACCATCATCCCTAATGGGCTGTCCTTGACGCTGCTGACTTTTAAGCCAGTTTATTAAGAAGGGTCCACATAAAAAACTAATCAAAAGAGCTGTCAATAGAGCTCCTGCCGTCCGAAAGGTAATATATCGAAAAAGATTAAAAACGACATTTTCATGGCCCCATAATGTATAAAAATAATAAAACATAAGGTCAGGTTACCTTCTTAGTGAATTTTTTTGAAGATTTAAAAGAGCCTCAACAATGGGTTTTACTTTCGTTCCTAAAGAAGCTTTAATACTGATAATATCTCCTGGTTTAATAGCATTTACAACGCTTGAAATTAATTCTAGAGAGGTCGGAGCATACCCTCCCTGCATAGAGCTTGGAAGTTGTTCGTATAAATAAGCCATATAAGAGCCACAACAAAAAACCTGATCTATCTTATTTTCGAGAAGAGGATTGAGAAGTTCTTCATGATAGCTTCGGGAAAAATCTCCCAATTCACGCATATCTCCCAAAACAGCTATTTTACGACCTTTCCCACTTTGCCCCAACACAGCAAGAGCCGCTCGCATAGAGGTAGGATTCGCGTTATAACTTTCATCAATAATGACAAAATCACCTTTATAGCGCTTGCCTCGACCGGAAGGCGCTTCTACTGTCTCGAGGCTATGGGCAGCTTGTTTTACATCCGCTCCCGTCAAAGCGACGGCCCCCAGAACGGGAAGACTATTCAAAGCCCAATGAAGGCCAGGAACAGGAAGAACATAGGAAATTTTTTGTCCTCCAATTTCTGCTATAATTTTACTTTTTTCCGCCTCGCCTTCCCACGAGAGAAGCCGATAATCTACATTTTTAGATTCTCCAAAACAAAAGACGTTCAATCCCTGTTCTTGAGCTAACGTGGACAAAAGCTCAAAATGAGGATTTTCTCGATTCAAGACAACAGCCCCTCCCCGCGCCATTCCTTCAAATATCTCGGCCTTAGCCCGAGCGATATCTTCAGTGGATTTAAAAAATTCACTATGCGCTTCAACAACCGTTGTAATCAGAGCTATATTTGGTTTGATCATCTGACTTAAAGGTCGAATCTCTCCCGCATGATTCATTCCAACTTCAAAAATAGCAAACTGTGTTCCTTGAGGCATTCGAGCCAGCGTTAAGGGGACTCCCCAGTGATTATTATAACTGGACACACTCCCATGAGTCTGCCCTTGATCTTTAAAAACCCATTTTAACATATCTTTTGTACTGGTTTTTCCGACACTTCCTGTCACAGCAATACGATGAGCGGAACATCGCTCACGCGCGGCAATACCAAGCTTTTCAAGTGCTTTTAGCGTATCTTCAACCCGCAAAAATGGCAGAGGAGCGTCGGTGACCTCAGAAACAAGAGCTGCGGCTGCTCCCTTTTTTGTAGCTTCATGGAGAAAAGCATGTCCATCCCCTATCTCACCTTTAAGTGCTACAAAAAGATCCCCTTTTTCAAGAATTCGACTATCAATAGAAATACCAGAGCATCCCCAAGGTTCAGAAGAAATTTCTCCTATCGCCTTATCTGCTTCTTGTGAATTCCAAAGATCCTTCATCTTTTCACACATTTTTGCACTTCTTCCACATCATTAAAGGGGAGAATCTGATCTCCCACCTGTTGATAAGTTTCATGACCTTTTCCCGCAATCAACACCACATCGCCCTGCTGCATACTTT
>JAIEOZ010000054.1 GCA_019750035.1 Alphaproteobacteria bacterium
AACAAAGTGAAATTATTAAATTATTAATAATAAATAATGTAACATTATAATATTCGTAAAGTAAGAGGTGGATTATGGGTGCTCACTATATTATAGGGCTTGTAGCCTACATTCTTGTTATTGTTGGGGCCTTAAACTGGGGTTTGGTTGGAGCTTTAGGGTTAGATCTTGTGGCGAGAATTTTTGGCTCTGGGAGCTTTGCTTCTAGAGTTGTCTATATCCTTATTGGGATCTCGGCAATCGTCATGCTTCTTCTATGAAGCTTCCTCAAAAGATCTGCAAGAAAGTTGCAGCTCTTTCCATCTTAGAGAGTCCTTTATCTAAGAAAACCATAGTTTTGCCCAGATCTGGGCTTTCGTCTGAAAACCACGTTCTTAATGTTAACACGTAAAGTGCCATAAGCCCTTGAACGCGAAGAAACCCAGTCAATCCTCGTGAACTAAGCCCCGCAGCTTCAAGCATCCAAGACATAGAGGAGAATCCTTGACAGGCCAGTGAAGGAACGTCGTTGGGAGAAAGGTTCCAGTCTTGCCAATAACTTTTGATTACAGATTTGTAAGGAAGGGCGACGTCGAATCGCGTCATAAGAATATCAAACAACGCTTCCTTTGGAGGAAGCGTTTCCGTTGAAAGCTCAAACTGTTTAAGGACGTGCGCATCGATTTCTTGAAATAAAGAGACCATGACATCAGCGGGTTTGGCGTAGTATTTATGGAAAACACTTAAAGGAATCCCTGACGCATGGGAGGCTTTAGCAAACGTAAACTGTGTCCAGCCCTCTTTTTCAATGATCGCAAGGCAAGCTTTAAAGACTTTCTTTTTCATGTCCTATCTCTTTTGCACGAGTATAGGCAGCTTTTACAGCCGTGTCGATAAGATGATCAAGATGACCTGTTTCTAAAATCTTAAGCGCGGCAGCGGTTGTTCCCTTCGAACTTGTCACACGTTGACGGGTTGTTTCAGGGGATTCATCCAAATCACGGGCGTAACTTGATGCTCCCCAAAAGGTATGCAGGGCAAGCTGGACAGCTATTTCTTTTGTGAAACCCAAGGATTCAGCACTACGCGCAAAAGCTTCCATGAAATAATATACATACGCTGGGCCTGAGCCAGAGAGCGCGGTGATTTTATCAATCTCATCTTCGGACTTTAACCAAGTACAAAAGCCGAGATTTTGCAAACAGGTGGAAATAAAAGTCTTATGCTTTGTACTTAAACAGGCAGGGGTGAAAAGGCCAATAACGCCCTTGTGAACGCCAACAGGTAGATTTGGCATAGCTCGGATGATGAGATGAGAAGGAGAGAGCCTCTTTTCATAAAAAGCGATGGATTTTCCTGTTACAACGGAAACCATAAGAGAATCAAAAGCCTTATAAGAGGAGAGAATGTCTTCAAGCAGAAAAGGCTTAACGGCAAAAAAAATAACCTCTGGTGGTTGAGGGAGGCCTTCGGGGGAAGGAAACCAGTAAACACGAGAATCTTCTAAGAAGGGCTCCACGCTCTTACGATGGGGCGTAACGATCCAAAAATTCTTAAAACTTTGCTCAGAATTAGCAAGAGTTAACCATCCCTTAAGAAGGGCAGATCCCATGGCGCCGCACCCAACAAGAGCAAGAGAAAGCCTCATCAAGCCTCTCCGTGTGTGTCCAACATAGCTGCCATCAAAGCGTCTTCTGGCGTTTTTCCGCCCCACAAGACAAACTGAAGGGCAGGGTAGATACGGTCGCATTCTGTGAGGGCAGCGCTTAAAATTTCTTCCACTTGCTCAATCGTTGCTCCAGGATTTCCTCGCAACGTCAAGTTATAACGGAAAGTAGGGACATCCTCATCCGGAGAAATTTCAAAATGACCCATCCAGATTTTTGGATTAAACGTGAAAAGTAACGTTCCCACATTGGAACGTTTGTCTTGAGGAATGCGAATGTCAATGACACAGCTGATCATTAGGCATTCTAAGTCTTGTTTCCACATTGCAAAAAGGCGATAATTACACCACCTGCCTTCAACTTCAGCAGCAATTTCATTCTCGTTGGTGCGATCATAGCTCCATTCAAATTGGAATAAAAGCTCTTCCAACAAACTAATCGGAGAAGAATAGGGGAAGTAGCTTTCTTGAGTTTTGGCACGCATGTTTAAATCTCATCATAAGTTAACTTTAAAAATTATACCGTTAATGAAGAAAAATTACATCAGAGAAAATAAAAATTCTGCTTGCACGTTTTACGAGATTTCCTTACAGCTTGAGAGCGGTGTAATACCAATTTATCAATTAACAATAACATCGCGAGTCACCCATGAAGTTACATACAGCCGCCTCTGTTTCAGCCCTTATTAAGGAGCAAGATATTTCGTTTGTTGACTTTCGTTTTACTGATCTACGCGGAAGCTGGCATCATATGACTCTTCATATTGATGCTGTTGATCAAGACGTTCTCACCCAGGGAATCATGTTTGATGGATCTTCGCTGGCAGGATGGAAAGCTATTGATGATTCCGATATGCTTATGAAACCAGATCTATCAACATCCGTTCTCGATCCTTTTGCGTCACAGCCCACCCTTGTCTTAAACTGCGATATTCTTGAGCCTCTGACAGGACAGAGCTATGCCAGAGATCCTCGAGGAGTTGCAAAGAGGGCTGAAACCTTTCTTAAAGCTTCAGACTTTGCGGACACGGCTTATTTTGGTCCTGAGGCTGAATTTTTTGTTTTTGATGATGTGCGGTACGATGTTGCCATGCAACATAGTTTTTATTACGTAGATTCGGATGAGGGAGAATATAACTCAGGACGACAAGATCCTCAAGGAAATCTAGCCCATCGTCCCGGTGTGAAGGGAGGATATGTGCCTCTTAATCCCGTAGACCAAATTTTTGATATGCGTTCTGAAATGTTATCCACTTTAAAAGAGATGGGGGTTGAGGTTGAAAAACATCACCACGAAGTGGCTCCCAGCCAGCATGAGCTTGGATTTAAATTTTCTACTTTAACAAAAACAGCAGATCACCTGCAGATCTATAAGTATGTCATTAAAAACGTTGCGCGTATGTATGGGAAAACGGCTACTTTTATGCCAAAACCTATTCATCAAGATAATGGGTCAGGCATGCATGTACATCAATCTTTGTGGCATAAGGGAAAATCTCTCTTTGCAGGTCAGGAATATGCCAATCTTTCCCAAGAAGCTCTTTACTATATTGGCGGGATCATTAAGCACGCTCAGGCGTTGAATGCTTTTACGAATCCCACAACCAATAGTTATAAGCGATTGATTCCTGGTTTCGAAGCTCCTGTGATGTTGACGTATTCCGCCCGAAATCGTTCAGCTTCTGTGCGTATTCCCCATACGCCGACGATGAATTCTAAGCGTATTGAAATCCGATTTCCTGATGCAGCTGCAAATCCTTATTTTGCTTTTGCAGCTATGCTCATGGCTGGTATAGATGGAATTCGTCATAAGATCCATCCTGGAGAACCTCATGAAGGAAATCTCTATGACCCTGAAGTTTCTCGAGGAGTCCCCCAAGTTGCGAGTTCTCTTCGGCAAGCTCTTGAGGCTTTGGATCGTGATCGTGAATTTTTAAAGGCCGGAAATGTATTTAGTGATGATCTTATTGATGGATTTATCGACCTAAAGCGTGAGGAAGTATGTGCTCTTGAACAGACCCCATCGCCTATTGAGTTTAAAATGTACTATGGTGTATAATAAGTTTTGAATATAAGGGTCAGAAAAAATTTGAAAGAGAGAGTTCATTTTCAATGAGTCTTGTTTCACAAAATCTGGCCCTTGTTTTATAAGGTTTAATGGAACGAAGGGGAGGTTCATGAAAGTCTCAAAGTTTGCATTTTTTATTGGCTTTTTAGGTATAACTAACTTACACGCGGACGGTCCTGTGGAGGAAGGTGTAGAGGAAGACTGTCGATCAGCTCTTAGGCCTATTTATTGCGAAGGACAAACGAAAGCAAGACAAGAAGACCTAATAGCTTCTGATAATGAAACACGGACTGAAGCACAGATTGACGTAACTGATAAGCGGACTCATCATCTTGGCGAAGAAATAGCTAATCATGCTGGTTTCCTTCATGGGGGAAGGCCTGAAAATGGATCACCAGGGGCATCCCTTCGAGTTCTGAGCGAAAGGTACTCTGCGGTCCCTATTTCTTTCCCTTCTGTTTCTCTTGAAACTCCCTGGTGGGAACGGTGGTGGCAATCTATATTTGTGTGGGATTTCGGAGAAGACTCTTAAATTTAGGTAAGAACTCGTGCACATTTATTATATCAATTAGGTAATTTTAGTTTAGGTTTCTGGATTGCTTCGCTCTGCTCGCAATGACGAGTTTTTATGTTGAAAAACAATAAGTTTGTCATTGCACGAAGGGACGAAGTCCCGACAAAGCAATCCAAAAATGTAAATTTACATGACGGTATTAGCCTTACATCAGTCGCCATGACCCATCGGATTGACGACAGGCTGTCCCATGAGCTTGTTGTTGTCTTCCCCCAATCACAACCGTTTGGGTATATTCGCGACAACTTAACCCATTATTTTCAAAAGTACGAGTGGGCGTGACAGAACCCGAATTCCCCGAATCAGGATTTCTCCACGTCGCTGTTTTGCCTATGGGACTACTCTCAAGAGCCATTTGACAATTTCTTTCAGCACGCTCTTTATCCGCTTGATCGAGTTGCTGACCAATGTATCCTCCTGCCAAAGCTCCTGCAACGGCCCCCACAGCTGTCGCAACAATGTTACCTCGGCCTTTACCAATCGTTGATCCAGCCCAGGCTCCTAAAGCGCCCCCTCCCACAGTACCAATAGCTTGTTTGGGATTTTCACATCCTGTCGCAAGACTTGCAACGATAAGGGAAGCCGCAATAACTTTTGTTTTCATCTTCATTTTCCTTTATTAACAATCACACTCATAAGAAAATCGACACTTAAAACCTTATGATCAACAAATAATACTTTGAATATGGCTCTTGATCAATGGGGAGAATGATGTACCTTCAACATTAGATATCTTATGGAATTATCCATGAAGCTTTGGGCAAGCAGATAAAATGAGGTTTGATGAATAGGACACCGATAGATCTTCATGATGTACGTATCATTAAATGGGCAAGCTATGCTTCAGTGACCATAGCTGGGATATTAATTTTACTTAAGTTCTTTGGCTGGTGGAACACACACTCCGTGAGCCTTCAAGCCTCACTTATTGATTCTCTATTGGATGCCTTTGCTTCTTTTGTGAATATGATTGCAGTATATCATGCTTTAAAACCAGCAGATGCAGAGCACCGATTTGGTCATGGGAAAGCCGAATCTTTGGCAGCCTTAGGTCAATCTGCTTTTATTGGAGGATCGTCCCTTTGGCTTTTGTATGAAGCCCGGGAGCGATTTATTACCCACGAACCCATTGAATCAACAGAAATTGGTCTTGTGGTCATGGTAGCTGCTATTGTGATAACGCTCTTTTTAGTGGCTTATCAACGTTACGTTGTCAAGAAAACGGGGTCTCAGGCTATTGCAGCAGACATGCTTCATTATCGATCAGATTTGCTGATTAATATGGCTGTCATTGTTTCTTTGTTTAGTGCTGAATTTTTTCGAGCAGACCTTATTGATCCCATTTTTGGGTTGTTCATTGGTGCCTATATTTTTTGGACCGCCTGTCAAATTATGATACAAGCCTTTAACGTTTTGATGGATAGAGAGCTTAAAGACGAAGAAAGAGCCAAAATTATGGACATTCTTAAATCTCACCCTGAAGTTCTTGATGTGAGAGATTTAAGAACCCGCAGCTCTGGGTTGCAGCAATTCTTTCAGCTGCATTTGGTTATGAAATCAACTCTCTCTCTGCGAGAAGCAGATCAGATCGCGGATGAAGTTGAGGCCGAGGTACGAAAAACTTATCCAAAAAGCCAAGTGATGATTCGTCTGGTGCCCGAAATTTTTGAGAAAAAAGATGAGCTTTTATCGCAGCCCTCTCACAAGACGATCCATCCAGAATAAAGTATTATTATTTTCATACACAGAGTATCGAAAGACGTTGTACCATTATCGTCTTGCTTACTTTTATCGTCTCCCTCTGACTGATTTTTGAGTCACAAGGCTTTGCGTTTCGTCTATCATGAATTTACAATCGATAAGAAATTTACGAAGAGAGCTTATACGGCCACCATCAAGTTCGCCATTGTGTTTATCATGCAGGTGAATAGAGGTTTTATTATTTTTAAAAGAAAAATGTATGCGAGACCCATCCATATCCTTGTCAACTTTAACGCCCAGTTTTTCAAAAAGGGCATTAACAAACCCAAAACGTAAAGACTTCAGATAGCATAAGGGCGTTTCCATAAAATATAAAAAATCTGGTTCTAAACTTTCTGAAACTCTGTGAGAGAGAGGCTTTGCTATAGAACTTTGTTCGAACACTTGTAGTCTTGTGGCAAGACTCGCCGTTGCTTGCTGTGCTTGTTCAATAAGTATAGGGTGTTCTACAATCATAGAATCAAGCTCTCCTGCTTTTGCGAAAATTCCAAAGGCACCATCTTGTGATTGACTCGTCTTTCTGATGTCCGCTAGCCATTTTCGTACAAATGCATGAGGATCTTCAATTTCCAAATTTCCTTGACCATCCATCACACTCACAGGATCATAAGAGCTTGAGGAACTTGAAGAACTTGAGGAACTTGAAGGCTCACGGCTTTCTGCAACTATAGGCGTATGGGAACTTGCAGGCTCACTTCTTATAGGTAGGGCCGACACAAGTGACTCTGGACTTTCTATATCACTTGGACTGCCATCTACACTCACAGAACTTTGAGCACTTGAAAGATCGCTTGCCGTTGGAGAGAGAGTATCCATACCAAGCTCTTTTGCCTCCGCTGCTGCTGATATTCCAGTCATAGGTTTCGCAGGAGTCCTTTGTTTAGACCGTCTTTTCCCTTTTTTCAGCTTTTTTATAGGATGGGAAGAGAGAGATATTCCAGTTGAAGATACGGAAGCTTCCCTCTCTAACAAGTCGTCAAGAAGGGGAGCATTCAGAGCTTTTTCTTCCGGCGATAAAAAAATTTCATCGGGGGAAGAAGAGGTCGAGAAGACCATCTCTAAAGGAGCAAACGCGACTCTTAAGGCATGAGAGAGTTTGGCTGGATTAAGCATCCACCTGTGGGGTCGATAAGTTTCGGGTGACGTTGATAAGTCTATGGACTGTATCGCTTTGATTTTAGTAGAATATACTGGTTTACTTAAAAGAGTTGGATAAAATCTTTGTATTTCTACGATTTCACGTTGCAGGTATTCTTTATAAGCTTCAGGTAAAGAAAGCTTTTCTACATCAAGTCGATTAAGCCTATTCAGAATGTTACGTATTTGTCGCCGTTGTATCAAAAACCAATCATTTTCATTTAAATGTACAGAGTAGTTCATTAACAAACCATCTTTACCGTTTGGCTTAACTTTTAAAAAAAGGGCAAAAATAGCTTCGATCTGATCAGAAAAATATTTGGGGTAAATATTAACAGCTTTAATACATTGCTCAAGATCATTAAGATAAGCTGCGGTTGGTTCAATGCGTGCGACACGAGCGGCTTCATCATATAAGTTTTGTAGGAGAGGCACATGAAGGCAGTAGAGCTTAAAGGATAATTGGCCAAGCATTTCCTCTTCACTAAACCCTCTGGCCACTAAATTCCAAGAGGCAGTCTCCTGAAAATAGTAATTTGCCCCTCTCTGAGAGAAAAAAAATAAATGTTTAGCTTTTTCAGCTTGCCGTTCTTGTTTAACGCTTCGTCCAAAATACGTATCGTAATCTGTCTCCCTTAAGTTACTTATCTTTTTATGCAAGGATTGCAATTTTATAACATTAGCCTCAAACTCTTGCCTAAAGGTCTCTTTAACTCCTGCAAAACAAAATGATAAAGAACAACATAAAAAGAGAAAACTTTTGAAAATGTATTTCATTTTAACCTCATAACAAATAATAATTTATATTTAATTAATAAATAATTTGTTGTCAATGTTTAAAGACAATAACTCTCAGCGTAACTTGAGACTTATTGGCCTAACCTGAGTTTTGCGTATTCAATATGCTTTTTTAGTGAGCCAAGAACACCTATGCGTTCTCGTGAGGACAAACAAGTAGAGAAAAAGTGCTTCTTAACTTGAGTTTTGGATAAGGAGTATATTTTTGTGTTTAAAAACAATCAGAAAACGTCATTGCGAGCGGAGCGAAGCAATCCAAACTCATCAAAAAAGAGACTCATAAAATCATGCCATAGAGGATTTTTGGATTCAATAAGTTTTAATTTTTGCTTTCTTGAGCCTCCTTTTAATTGTTTTTCTCGCAAGATTGCATGTTCCATATCATAAAACACCTCATAATAAACAAGTATTTTACATTTATAACGGTCAGTAAACCCTTTAAAAATCTGATTTTTATCTTGGTATATGCGTTGAAAAAAATTAGAAGTAACTCCTGCATAAAGAGTCCCATTACGTTTATTTGCCATAATATAAACAGCTGGCTTTTTCATTCTTATTTTCTGGATAGTCTCTCATTCATGAATGAGAGACTATCTTTCTCTCTTAATTCCTCTTATACCATACTTTCGACTTACAATTGCTTCGTCGCTTACGCTCCTCGCAATGACAATAACTGCTTGTTTTTAAATATGTAAAAAAATTCCTTATGCAAAACTCAGGTTTCTTACCAAATGTGGATGGAACTTAGGCTTCGTTCTCTAATTGCGCATAGGTCAAGAAAGTCATCTTTGTTGAATCAAAAGACGCGCCAAATGTTCCCCAATTCCTGAAGAAACACCTGTAATAAGGCTTATTTTTTTGGCTTTTATTATTGCCATTTTATCCATAAATTTTCTTTAATAATTAAAGCATTTTTATTATTTTTTTATAGAAAAATATTAATTATTTATATCTTGGAGCTACTTCACAAGTAAACCAAGGGCCCTCTTGTTTAGGATCCGCACCAGCGATGATAGTAAACTGTAATTGTATAGCCTCTAAGGTGAGCTCACCTTCATGTAGGCTTATGTTTCCTTTACAGAAACCTTCCTGTGTACGTACTCCATAAAGACTTGTTATTGTATATGAAATTTCTCTTCCCTCTATCAGCCCTGTATAGGCCTCATCTATACTTAACCTCTGCCATGGGGTTACCACTATTCCTTTAGACTCACCCCCAGGCAACGTGATAGTAACGTTATCGTCAAAGTTGCTATTCCATTCCTTGAATATTGCAGAAATTCTTATTGGAGAGTTATCACCCTCTGCTTTTGCAGGAGATTCTACTGTGAAAGAGAGAAAAACAGCAGCTGTGCTTATTGCACATTTCATAAATTTTATCATGGTCATTTTCCTTTTTTATGTTGTAAGGGAAATTGCTCTTCACCTAAAAATTTTCTTTCATAATTTATAAATTATTCTAAAAATATTAAGAAAACGTATACTAGGAAAAGCACCCAAAAGAACGTCCAACTTTCTAGAGCTCGAGTTTATGTTGGGGCAGCCCTAGAAGCATGTAGGACAAGGGCTACAAATCAGCTTGGCTTCACGAAAGTTTAATTTCTCCAAACTTTCAGAGTCCAGGATTCGCTTACCCTAAAAACTGTTCTCGAAGAATTCGTTCATCTAAATTGTGCTCATGATCGAAAAGCAGTGTCACCGCATGCGCTTTTGATTGACATACTGAGACAGAAGAGACATCTCGCACTTCCGTAAAATCCGCCACCGCACTCACAGGACGTTTAGTGGATTCAAGAATCGTAAAAACAAAAGAAGCCGTTTCTGGCAATAGGGCGCCTTTCCATCGACGGGGGCGGAAAGCACTGATCGGTGTCAGGGCAAGAAGAGGAGATCCCAAAGGAATGATGGGGCCATGTGCCGAAAGATTATAAGCCGTACTCCCCGCAGGGGTAGACACAAGAATGCCGTCACATATCAACTCTTCAAGGCGTATAACGCCATCAACCGCAATTTGAATCTTAGCCGTCTGGCGGGTTTCTCGTAATAAAGAGACTTCGTTAAAGGCAAGGGCTTTTGTCATTCCCGATTTATTCTGATGTATGGTCATTTCCAAGGGATGAAGAGTCGTCGGTTTGGCTTTTTCAAGTCGACTTAAAAGATCCTCTGGCGAAAAGTCATTCATCAAAAAACCGACGCTTCCACAATGAATCCCATAAATAGGAAGAGAGGAATCAAGGTAGGTATGCATCATTTTAAGCATAAACCCATCTCCCCCCAATGCAATCAGGATATCAGCCTTTGCTATGTCAACAGGAGGATATAAAGTTTCAAGGGCGCCTTTCGCTTGAAGGGCTTCTGGAGAGGAGGAAGAAAGAAAAGCAATTTTGGGCATGAACGCTCCCCTAGCTAAGGTTTTTGACTTAATTTTCATCCACTAAGTGGGCAATCGTTTCCCGTAAAAGAGCAAGTCCTTGATTTTCATGGGAACTCGTAAGCAGTAGAGCGGGGAAAGCCGCGGGATGCTTTTTGAGAATTTCAGTCAGCGTTGTCTGCATGGTTTCCAAATGATCAGGCGTACACTTATCCGCTTTTGTCAGTACAATTTGGTAAGAAACGGCTGCTTTATCCAGCTCTTTCATGACCGCTTCATCTGTCACTTTAAAGCCATGCCGACTGTCAATCAAAAGAAAAACGCGTTTTAAAGGAACTCGGCCTTTTAAATAATCCTGAATCAGTCGCGACCAGACTTTAATTTTTGCTTTTGAAACAGCTGCATAGCCATAGCCAGGCATATCAACAATGTAAAACCTTTTCCCTAAAAGAAAGAAATTCAGCTGTTGGGTGCGTCCGGGAGTATGGGAAACACGCGCAAGGCTATTCCGGTTTAAAAGCGCATTGATTAAACTTGATTTTCCTACATTTGATCGTCCCGCAAAAGCGATCTCAGGGAGGGTAGGCAAAGGAAGTATCTCCATCTTATCCACCCCCGCCGTAAACGTGCACTCTTGGGCAAAAAGCCAGCGGGCAAACTCATGAATGTTAGGTAGCGTCTCGCTTAGCATGCTTACCTCTTTTTTTGTCTGCACGCCTCATAATAAGCCATTGTTGCGCAATAGAGAGCGTGTTGTTCCATGCCCAGTAAATCACCAGACCTGCTGGGAATTGGGCTAACAGATAGGTAAAGAAAACAGGCATTAAGAGAAACATTTTGGCTTGCACAGGATCCGCCGGTGGAGGACTTAGCTTTTGTTGTAAAAGCATGGTTCCGCCCATAATAAGAGGCCAGACGCCAATCATCAGGAAGGAAGGTGGATCCCAAGGAATAAGACCAAAAAGATTAAAAATCGTTGTGGGATCCGGAGCAGAAAGATCATGAATCCATCCATAAAACGGCGCTTGGCGCATTTCAATGGAAACAAAAAGAACCTTATAAAGAGCAAAAAACACAGGAATTTGAATGATCATTGGCAAACAGCCCGCCAGAGGATTAACCTTGTCCTTTTTATAAAGCTCCATGACTTTTTCATTCATTTTCAGACGATCGTCTTTATACCGCTCACGGATCTTTTCAATTTCTGGCTGCAAACTTTTCATTCTTCCCATCGATTCATAGGACTTATTCGCCAGAGGGAAAAAGACGAGTTTAATCAGAACTGTCAGAGCTAAAATTGCAAGACCAAAGTTACCTAAAAAGCCTTTTAAAAATTCAAGAGCATAGAAAATGGGTTTGGTCAGAAAATAAAACCACCCAAAATCAACGGCTAAGTCAAAATGATTAATCCCAAGGGTTGTTTCATACCCATCCAGAAGCGTCAAAATCTTAGCCCCGGCAAAGAAATGGTCCGTGGCTTCAATGCTTTGTCCCGGGACAAGAGCCAGCGGAGATCTTTGATAATGGGATGTAATAAGAGTAGCATTTCCCGTTCCTTGAAGAGTATAGGAGGAAGTAATCTCAGCTTGAGGATCAGGAATCAGGGCAGCAAGCCAATATTTATCCGTGAGACCAAACCAGCCGAGGGCTTTGGGGTTTTGCACCAATCCTGTTTTAGCCAAATCTTCATAGCTTGGATCATGTAGCTTACCACTAAAAACCCCCACAGGACCTTCATGCAGAATGAAAAATCCAGAAGTTTTAGGATCTCCTTGACGAATTAACGTTCCCTGAGGGGTTAATGAGACAGGAACAGTTCCCGTATTCGTCACTTTTTGGGTGATGGTAAACATATAGTGTTCATCAATAGAAATAATTTGATGAAATAAAAGGCCCTGTCCATTAGCCCACGTCAGGGTGACAGGAGTTTGTTGTGTTAATTGGAGCCCATTGCTTTCCCAGAGCGTATTCTCATCAGGCACCATACCTTGAGGACCCGCCCATCCCAACCAAGCATAATACCCATGAGGACTGTTTTGAGGAGCAAGAAATACAATTTCTGGACTGCTAGGATTAACGGTTTCATGATATTTCACAAGCGTCAGGTCATCAAAAAGAGCTCCCTTTAAATTAATCGACCCTTTTACACTTTGGTTTTGAATGAGCAAACGATGGGGAGTCGCTTTCAGTAATTCTTCTCGTGTCAAAGGTTGTTGTGCGACAACTTGCTGAGACGGTGTCGTTTGCTGAGTTGTTTGAGGAGTAGGCTGGCTCGTCGTTTTTGAAGGAGTTGACGGAAATAAATATTGAAATCCAAAAAGAATTCCAATTGCCAGGACAATAGCGATAATAAAGTTTTTCTGATCATTCATGATTACTCTTCCTTAACAGGATCAAAACCGTGCCCTCCCCAGGGATGACATCGGCATAGCCTTTTGAAGGCTAAAATACCTCCCTTATAAGGACCATAACGATCTAGGGCGTCAAGAGCATACTGTGAGCATGTGGGTAAAAAGCGGCAGTGGGGACGCAGCCATGGCGAAATCACCACGCGGTAGAAATAAATAAGAGACTTTAATATAAACCGAATCATGATTGTGTTTTCTCGTGCAACTTATCAAGCGCTTTCTCAAGCTCTTGCCTCATAGAAACAAAATTACGCTTTAAAATTTCCGTACGGGCAATCAAAACATAATCGGCGCCAGGATGGCCTATGGGGTCCAACAACTGTTTTACCAGAACCCTTAAACGCCTTTTTGCACGATTGCGTTCCACGGCTCCTCCCACTTTTCGGCTTGCCGTAATGCCGTAGCGAGAAGGACCTTCATAAACTCTCCGATAGATTTGAACAACAAAAGCAGGAGTCACATACCGTTCCCCTGTTTTGCCTACTTTTAAATAATCTGATCGTTTCCGGAGGCGTTCCAAAGGAAAGCTAGGCACTCAAACGTGCACGTCCTTTGGCCCGACGACGAGCAATGACCTTGCGTCCTCCTACAGTGGCCATACGCGCCCGAAAGCCGTGACGGCGTTTGCGAACAAGGTTACTAGGTTGAAAAGTGCGCTTCACGTTCTTATCTCCTTTAAATACTCTTTGGTGTATACGCTAAACGGGAAGCAAAAGTCAATTCCAGAACACTCTTGCTGACAAATTTCTTCCTACTGCCTTGCGTTTTTAGTAAAGTATACTCATCGGACGTGAAGATACCTTATTTTGTTTTCCTCTGGTGTCATCCCCGCGCAGGCGGGGATCCAATGGAACTAACTGTAACAAAACAACTATTTTATGGATTCCCGCCTGCGCGGGAATGACACCCGTCGGTAGGAAACACGGTATCTTCAAGTTCAGTAGGTATATCTTGTTTTTTTAGGAGTCAGGATACGATGAAAGAATTTGGATTAATTATAAAGCTAGCCATTTCAATGGCTTTTATTATGCTTTTTGGCGACTGGATTCCAGAAGAAGTCCAACGAGTCTTTTTTACAATTAGTGTGTTAATGAAAGAAACGCTTGTCTTTTGTATGCCATTTATTGTTTTTTCCTTTATATTTGCTTGCCTTTCCGCCTTTCAGAAAAGGGCGCCTCTCTTAATTTTGCTCATCCTTACCCTTGTGGTCTTTTCTAACTTTATCTTTATCCAACTTGGTTTTTTTGCCGGAGATATTTTCTTACCCGCTTTAGGGTACATACCCTCTTCTGCAGTTGAGACTATAGGATCTCAACTTCCCCCCCTTGAACCTTTCTTTACAATTCCTTACCCCCAGCTTATCAGTATCGATAAAGCCCTCCCTTTAGGCACGCTTCTCGGCCTCTTTGGAGCTTTTTTTGGCAATGAAAAGCTTGCCCAGTATGGAAATTCTTTAAAAGATGCTGTGCAAGCTGGGTTAACCAAGATTTTTATTCCCCTCGTGCCGGTATATATCATCGGCTTTTTGTTTAAAATTCATCATGATGATTCACTGGTTGAAATGTTCACAGGGTATGGCCCCATGATTGGCTTAATTGTAGTGGTTCAGTTCCTAGCCACTTTGTTATTTTACATCAAAGTGAATTTGGGAAATGTGAGGGATATCAAAACCTCTTTAAAAAATGTGTTTCCTTCAAGTGTTGTGGCTCTTTCCACAATGTCAAGTATGGCAACCTTACCATTGACGTTGGAAGCGGCTGAAAAAAATACAAAGAATATGGCTGTTGCGCAAATTATGATTCCCGCAACAGTCAACATTCACCATGTCGGAGATTCGATAGCTGTGCCTATTTTAATAGCTGTTGTTTTAGCCATGCATGGGATAGCACCCATGAGCTATGAAACATTTTTTATCTTTTCCCTTTATTATATGGTCGCAAAATTTGGCGTTCCCTCCGTACCAGGAGGAGAACTCATCGTTCTCTTTCCTATTTTGGAAGGACAGTACGGTTTCACAGACTCGATGAGTGGTCTTTTGACCACGCTTTATCTTTTAATGGACCCCTTTATTACGACAACGAATGTTCTGGCCAATGGTGCTCTTGCCATTTGCATGGATAAAATATGTGGGCGAATGAAGGCCTTTCAAGCGGCGGAGACAACTTCAATTCAAAGCTAAATTTGTTTTTTAGACAAAAATCGAGTATCCTTAAATGTACTTAAAACGTAAATAAGGAGATCACAATGAATAATACGTTTGGCTGGATGCAAATGAGCGCGTCTGATCCTAAAAAAGCAAAAGACTTCTATGACAAACTATTCGATTGGTCCATGACAGAAAAGGCAACCCAAGCGGGCCATCATCCCTTCATTGAAATTGATGCAGGAGATGGTCCTTGCGCGGGAATTGGTCAAGGGGAAAACAAGGATCAATCTCATTGGGTTGCCTTTGTTAACGTCACTGACATTCACGAATATACCGCTAAAGCTGAAAAATTAGGCGCTAAAATCATTGTTCCCATCACGGATCTAGGGGGGGGAGAAGGATTTTATTGCGTCTTTACAGACCCAACAGGAGCTGTTTTAGGACTTTATGCCCCGCAATAAAACACAGCCTAAATGAAAACAAAGAGTCGATTGAATTTTTTCCAATCATTCATCGCGAGAGCGGGGGCTAACGGCCCCGCTCAAAGATCTTAATTTTACTATTCTTGAGTAAGATCAAGAGTTAATATTGTTGCGATTCTTTTCACCGGAGTATCTACGGGCTTATCAAAGGAAACGTGACACACCGTAGGGCTAGTATGAGTAAAGTGAGGAACTGCACCGGTAGAGAGATTGGTAAGAGATACGTCTTCCGGATTTTGAACATTTGTGCCTTTCCACTTTTTCCCTTTTTCATCCGTAAATTCAAAGGATTGACCTGTCTTGTCCCCGCTAAGTTTTCCTATTGCCTTACGCAAACTATTCACGTCCGGACAATCTTACTCATCCATTGCTTGGGCCCCTGTGACAAATGCGGTCAAAACGGCGGCACTTAGTAATAATTTCTTCATGTTTTTTCTCCTTTTGGTGTATTGATATCTCTATAAAAAATAGAATAACGTAGAATTACATGTTTTAATTAAAATATAGAAAATAATTAAATTTACTTCATGGAGAATCGCCTGATTCTGTTAACATACTTAACTCAAAATATGAGCTTTTTGTAGTTTGCTTTGAATGCACTTACACATCCTAACAACCCATGTCATGCTAGGGCTAGAAGTCCTTGATTTGCAGAGCAAAGCATAGGACTTCTTGACCCGAGCATCCAATTCTTAAAAGATCCTCATAACAAGAAACCCATAATATTTTTCTTCGAAAAACAAATGGTTTCTAATAC
>JAIEOZ010000165.1 GCA_019750035.1 Alphaproteobacteria bacterium
TTAATAACTAGTGTATCATAATAAAGGGTAGATAAGAGCAATAAAAAATATTTATTTAACTTTTGGAGGGAAAGATGTCTTTTTTTAAAAACTTTATACGACAAGACGAGGGAGTTACAGCTATTGAATATGGCTTGATTGCAGCTTTGATTGCTGTGGCTATTATTACAGCTGTTGGGTTAGTAGGTACAAACTTAACGGCGACGTTCAACTCGATTGCATCAAAAATTTAGTTGTTTTTTTTGCAAGGAGAATAAACCAAAAAATAGTATCTACTGTAACTAAGAAAGGATGGATTCCATCCTTTCTTATAAGTGGTTTAAGGAATATAAGTCTATTCTATTTTTTGAGGAGAAAGTTAGAATGAATCATTTAAAAAACTTCTTACGCAAAGATGAAGGCGTTACAGCTATTGAGTATGGCTTGATTGCAGCTCTGATTGCGGTTGCTATTATTACAGCTGTTTCTTTGGTAGGGACGAACTTAACAACCACGTTCAATTCGATTGCCTCAAACATTTAACGGTCGCATTTGAAAAAATAAGACAAGGGTTCGTATTGTTTAAAGTTTAGAGAGTATGGTGATTTATTCTTTCTAAACAATAATTGTAAAGACGAATGAAGCCTTGTCGAACCTTGGGTATGTAATCTTATTCTATCTCTCGAGGGGAAAGTTAGAATGAATCATTTAAAAAACTTCTTACGCCAAGATGAGGGCGTTACAGCTATTGAGTATGCTTTGATCGCTTTAGGGATTGCTGTTGTTATTGTTGCAGCTGTTACGGCAGTGGGGACTAATTTAATTCCTGTATTTAATACCGTTGCTTCTAAAATTTAGTAAACTAATAACAGATAACATACGATTAAATATGGAAAACAATGAAGTCTTTAGCAAAAGTTCAGTAATCTATACGAAAATTCAATGGGCTTTAGTGTTTTTTATCTTTTTCATTGACGTCGTGTGGCTCAGTTTTTCTTCATTCAAATTATATTATGATTTAAGAGACTTATGGATATATGTTTTAATCTTGTTATCTCTTTATATTCCCTACCTTCTTTATAAAAAATACCGACCTAACCTTAACATTATGGCAGCCTTATTATCTTCATGCTGGTTGCTAAGCTTTTCTGGGGCTGCTCTTATTTTATCTTACCTGGCCGATACAACCAACGAACCTTTAGTTACCGCTCATTTGGCGTCTATGGATCGCTATTTGGGCGTTTATTCACCAAGCATTGTTATGTGGGGTAAGGAAAATGAGTGGATAAATTTAATTCTTGTCTTTTCTTATGCGTGTTTTTTATTTCAAAAACCCTTTGTTTTATTATACTTCGCATTTGTTGGAAAAATAGATTATCAGCAAAGCTTTATGATGCAGTATATGATTGCGGGACTTTTGACAATCCTGCTCGGTGCTGCTTTTCCTGCAGAAGGAACTTATGCGTGGTATCATTTTCATCCAAATGCTGGTCAGAGTGGTGACCTTAAAAGCTTGTATGAAGTGCGGAACCATATTGTCGATTTAAGAACCCTTACGGGAATCATCGAATTTCCCTCCTTTCATACAGTGATGGGGGCTCTGACGATTTGCATTTTTCGGAATGAAAAAAAAGTTATTTTCATTCCTATCTTAATATTAAATATTTTGTTGTTTATTTCGTGCGTGTCTCATGGAGGTCATTTCTTAATGGACGTTTTAGGAGGAATCCTTGTTGCTGCCGTGGCTATAGGGATTGAAATTCTGATTTTTAAGTCTATCAAAAGGGTATCCCTGAAAAAAAGTTAAGCAGATAGGGCACTGTTAACAAAGTAAGGAAAAAGGTGTGTTGTCTGTCCAACGTACGAGCATTCCTTGGTGAGAACGTGGAGAGTAATTACCAATACCAAAATTTAAGTTTACGTTTTTAGATTGCTTCGTCGCTACGCTCCTCACAATGACGAACTTATTGTTTTTCAATATAAAAATTCGTCATTGCGAGCGGAGCGGAGCAATCCAGAATTATACTTGTTCTTAATGAATCACCTCAGGATTTGCTGGAAGTGATTCATTTATGAGCTTGTGAGCGCGTCTTCAAATAATGTCATCGTTGATCCAGTTTCAGCTAAAAATTTTTGTATTCATACTTGACTAAAATAGTCGGGAATCGTACACGTAGAGGGTGATAGAACGAGCTTAAAGAACAGGAAATAGATGTGAAGCTTGGGACAAAAGGTAGATATGCGGTTATGGCCCTTGTGGACCTGGCTTACTATAGTCAGGGAAAGCCGCTGTCGCTTACGGAAATTGCTGGACGACAAGCTTTACCCCTTACCTACTTGGAACAGCTTTTTATCCAATTGCGTCAAAAGGGATTTGTGGTGAGTACCCGAGGACACCAGGGGGGCTATACGCTTGCGCGGGAGGCTCATTCCATACGTATTGCTGAAATTTTAGAGGCCATTGGCGAACCCTTGCAAACAACGCGGTGTAAAAAGGAATCGGGCATGGGATGCTTAGGTAGAAAAGGGCAGTGTTTGACCCATACATTATGGGCGGGTCTTGAGCACAAAATGTATCAGTATTTGAATGGCATTTCTCTCGCAGATGTTTGTGAAAAGCAGGTATCATGATTTATTTAGATTATAATGCCTCTGTGCCTATAAGACCCTGTGCGAAAGAAGCGGTGGTAGCGACTTTAGATATGGTGGGCAACCCCTCTTCTCCTCATCATGCAGGGCGCAAATTACGGTCGTTGATCGATCACTCAAGGCAAGCTATCCTTGAAGAAATTGGGGCCAAGAGACTGGTTTTTACCAATGGAGGAACGGAAGCCAACGCTCTCGCTCTCGCTGGACGGGGGGAGGGGCCTGTTCTTGTGTCTTCTATTGAACATGATTCGGTTCTTAAAGGGACCCCCCCCCATCCTCACCTGATTCCTGTGACAGGAGAGGGGGTTGTGGATCTGGTAAAATTGAGGGAGATGCTCTCTTTCTTTGCAACACCGGGACTTCTCTCACTTATGCTTGTCAATAATGAAACGGGTGTGATTCAACCGGTTCAAGAAGCCGCACAAATTGCCGCTGCAAAAGGCTGGAAAATTCATACAGATGCCAGTCAAGCCTTAGGCCAAATTTCTTTTTCTTTTGAAGGACTTGGTGTTGATATGATGACACTTTCTTCCCATAAGTGCGGAGGTCCTGTGGGTATTGGAGCTTTAGTTTTAAAAGAAGATACGCAACCTCATCCTCTTATTCGGGGAGGAGGGCAAGAATATGGGATGCGGGCTGGAACGCTTGCAGCTCCCTTAATCTTGGGATTCGCGGCTGCTTTTAAAGAAGCTTTAGCTGAGCAGTTTCAGGCGTCTAAGCGACTTCGTGGTCTTCAGCAAACCATAGAAGACTCCCTAACGGATGCGATTATATATGGAAAAAACAGTTCTCGTGCCCCTAATGTTGTCTGTTTAGGGATGCCAGGCGTCTCTGCGGAACTTCAATTGATGTCATTTGATTTAAAAGGAATTGCTGTGAGTGCAGGGTCTGCTTGCTCGTCAGGAAAAATGAAAACATCTCATGTTCTTGCGGCGATGGATATTTCTCCTGAGCAGGCAAAGTGCGCGATTCGTGTGAGTATGGGTTGGAAAACCAATGAAAATCAAGTTGATATCTTTATTCAAGCTTGGAAAAATATATACGATACTTTGCAAAGTACGGCGGAGATTTTTTGATGATAACACGGCCCATTTATTTAGATTATCAATCGACAACCCCTTGTGATCCTAGGGTTTTGGAAGTGATGCTTCCTTATTTTACAGAGGAGTTTGGCAATCCCCATTCTCGCAGTCATGCTTATGGCTGGCGAGCAGAGGAAGCTGTGGAAAATGCACGTTCTCAAGTCGCGAAACTCATCAATGCCGATTCTCGAGAAGTCATTTTTACAAGTGGAGCCACTGAGTCTAATAATCTTGCCCTTAAAGGGGTGGCTCATTTTTATAAAGCTCAAAAAAATCATATTATTACGTGTGTCACTGAACATAAGTGCGTTTTGGATAGTTGCCGTCATTTAGAGCAAGAAGGATTTAAAATCACTTATTTACCTGTTCAAGCAAATGGTATTATTGACTTAAATGTTCTTAGAGAAGCATTGACGGAGCAGACGGTGCTTGTCTCTATTATGGCCGTCAATAATGAGATTGGTGTGATCCAACCCCTGGCAGAGATTGGACAGCTGTGTCGAGAAAAAGGCATTTTCTTTCATACAGATGCTGCACAGGCTGTCGGGAAAATTCCCATAGATGTGCAAACGATGAATATCGATCTTTTAAGTCTCTCTGGTCATAAAATTTATGGTCCCAAAGGTGTGGGGGCTCTTTATGTACGTCGTAAGCCCCGCATTCGTTTGCTGGCATTGATTACAGGTGGTGGGCAAGAACGAGGCATGCGATCAGGGACTCTTTCTCCTCCCTTATGTGTCGGAATAGGGGAAGCTTGCTCTATTGCTAGAGAAGAGATGGTGGTTGAAAATATACGCCTCCATGCGCTTCGGAATCGGTTTTATAAGGCCATTCTCTCTGAACTTGAGGAAGTTTATCTTAATGGAGATCTTGAAAAGCGCATCCCCGGAAATCTTAATCTCAGTTTTGCTCATGTTGAGGGGGAGGGGCTCATGATGGGTGTTAAAGAATTGGCCATCTCTTCAGGGTCAGCTTGCACGTCTGCATCTCTTGAGCCTTCCTATGTTTTGCGAGCCCTTGGGGTGGAAGTAGAAATGGCCCATACGTCTTTACGAATTGGGTTTGGACGTTTTACGACAGAAGAAGAAGTTGACATAGCGTCTCAAAAAATTATTCAAGAAGTGACTCGATTACGAGAAATGAGTCCCTTATGGGAAATGAGTCGTCAAGGCATTGACATAAAGTCAATCCAATGGGCGGCCCATTAAAGGAAGGAAAATATTATGGCGTATTCAAGTAAAGTGATTGATCATTATGAAAATCCTCGCAATGTAGGGACCTTAGATTCAGAGGATGACACTGTGGGGACAGGACTTGTGGGAGCTCCTGCTTGTGGAGATGTCATGAAGCTTCAGATTAAGGTGAATGATCAGGGAATCATTGAGGACGCAAAGTTTAAAACATTTGGGTGTGGGTCAGCCATTGCTTCAAGCTCTCTTGTGACGGAATGGATTAAGGGGAAAAGTTTGGATGAGGCAGGTGTTATTAAAAACACTGAAATCGCTCAGCATTTGTCTTTGCCGCCGGTGAAACTCCATTGTTCCATGTTGGCAGAAGATGCGATCCGAGCTGCTATTCGCGATTACAGACAAAAGCACCAAGGGGATTAAATGAGTCGGACTCTTTTAACGATCACAGAATCAGCGGCTCAGCGGATAAAGACTTTATTGGAAAAACGAGGAAAACTCTCAAGTGGCATTCGGATTGGAGTTCGATCGAAGGGTTGCTCAGGACAGTCCTATACTCTTGAGTTTGCTGATGAAGTGGGTCCTTACGATGAATCTATTGAAGCGTATGGCGTCAAAGTTCTTATCGACCCCAAGGCTGTGATGTTTATCATAGGTTCTCAAATGGATTACGTGGAAAACAAACTTTCTTCTGGTTTTGTCTTTCAAAACCCTAATGAGAAAGGAAAATGCGGTTGTGGTGAATCTTTTCATGTTTGATCCTTTTGAGGTATTGGGACTCAAAAAAGAGTATTCTTTGGACCTTAAGACCTTGGAACAGCACTATTTTAAAGGACAAAGGAATAAGCATCCTGACCGCTTAACCCATGTGCAGGAAGGGGAAAAGGTTGAAGCTTTGAAGCAATCAGCAGTTCTTAATCAAGCTTACCTTCTTCTCAAAGATCCACTGCAACGAGCTGAATGGATACTCAAGGCAGAGGGGCTGGATCTGCTTAATCCTGATGCAGAAATTTTGCTTCAAGTTATGAATTGGAATGAACGTTTTGAGTCTGGTGAAAATATAAAGCCAGAATTACGTCAGGAAGAAGAGAAACTTTTTAAAGACTTAGAAATGGCTTTTGAAGAGCAAGCGTATACAAAAGCCCGATTTGTATTATGCCGACTGATTTATGTGCAGAAGGTATTAAAAGATATTGAGTTGTCACACATATAGGAAAATAAGGTATCATGTTACTCCAACTCGTTGAACCAGGGCAAACGTCTGATCCGCATTCCCATTCCAAGGGGATTGTCGTTGGTATTGATTTAGGGACAACTCATTCGGTTGTTGCCTTTGTCCAGGACGAAAAACCTTATGTGTTGGATATTGAGGGGAAGGGGCCTTTAATTCCATCCATTTTGAGTTTGACTGACACAGGGATTGATGTGGGGGTGGTTGCAGAGGAGAAACTCAGTTCTACAAAACGTCTTATGGGACGAGGATCCCAAGATCCTCTTTGTGCACAATTTTCTCAACTGATTCAGGGAGAAGGGGTTCGCTTGCAACTTGGGTCTTACAGCTTGACTCCTGTTGAAGTTGCGAGCCAAATTCTCTCTTATATTCGAGATCAGGTGGAAAAGGCATTTGAAAAGCCGCTAGAAGCAGCTGTCATTACTGTTCCTGCCTATTTTGATGAAGCGGCTCGCGTTGCAACAAAACAAGCCGCTGCCCTTGCTGGTATTAAAGTATTGCGACTGCTCAATGAACCGACAGCAGCTGCTTTAGCTTATGGCCTAGCGACAGGGGCGGAGGGTATCTATGCTATCTATGATTTTGGGGGAGGGACGTTTGATCTTTCTTTATTGAAGCTTGAAGGGGGTGTTTTCCAAGTTTTGGCTACAGGAGGAGATTTGAACTTAGGGGGAGATGATATAGACCATGCGGTGGCAACACATTTTAAATTAAAGGATTTAGCCCATGCCCGTGTCCTTAAAGAAGCCCTTTCAGTCAATGAATCTGTCGAGGGAGTGTCCCGAGCGAACCTTGAGGAGATCGCCCTGCCTTTTGTAAAGAAAACGTTAGAAATTACACATAATGTTTTTCGCGAAGGGGGGTTTTTACCAAGAGACGTCAATGGAATTGTCCTTGTCGGAGGAATGACGCGTATGCCCCTTGTGCGTCGAGAAGTATCGACATTCTTTGAGAAAGTGCCTCTCTGTGATATTGATCCTGACCAAGCCGTTGCCTTAGGAGCTGCGCTTTCTGCTCATGGGCTAAGCTACGGATCAGAGACACTTTTATTAGATGTAACTCCTCTTTCTTTAGGACTTGAAACGATGGGAGGACTTGTGGAAAAGATTATTCCTCGCAATTCTCCTCTTCCCGCTTTAGCGTCTCAAGAATTTACGACCTATCAAGATGGTCAGGGCGGTATGCTTATTCATATCGTTCAAGGAGAGCGCGAATTTGTTCAAGATTGTCGGTCTTTAGCTCGATTTGAATTAAAAGGGTTACCCTCCTTACCCGCTGGAGCGGCTCGGGTTCGTGTGGATTTTACGGTTGATGTTGAGGGACTTTTAGCGGTCACTGCGTTTGAAAAAACCACAGGTCTTTCTCAATATATTGAAGTTCGTCCTTCTTATGGTTTAGATGAAGAAACCATTGCTGCAATGATTCTTGAAAGCCAGCAGTATGGAAAAAAGGATGTGGAAAAGCGCGTTGAGACGGAACAAAAACTGAAGGTTGAGTGGAGAGAGGACTCCCTCTTTTCAAAATCATAAAAATATGATAGTTCCTACTAAAACTGAGTTTTGAAATAAGGAGTACACTTTAAAACGTCATTGCGAGCGAAGCGAAACAATCCAGATCATACTATAAACAGCTGGTTTTTTTATTCTTATTTTCTGGATTGCTTCGTCGCTTACGCTCCTCGCAATGACAATAACTTTTTGTTTTTTAATATGAAAAGAAATACTGAATTCCTTGGGGGATAGTTTAGCGGTAGAACTCCCGGCTCTGGACCGGGCAACTCTGGTTCGAATCCAGGTCCCCCAGCCACCTCATACCATTTACGAAAATAATTAAGGACAAGTATCATTCTGGATTGCTTTGCTTCGCTCGCAATGATGGTTGTTTATGTTGAAAAACAATTAATTCGTCATTGCGCGGAGGGACAAAGTCCCGACAAAGCAATCCAAAAATGTAAACTTAAATGACGGTATTGGTATCAGCTATTAATGTAAGGAATTGCGGTGTGAGTGAGGCAATGCTTTGCAATACCTACTGCAAAAGTAGGTGTATTCCTTGTCAATCACATACCACATTCCCTTCACTGTCCGTACTACAACCAGAAGTGCTCTCACCGCCAACACCAAAGTCTCCGACGCCAATACCAATGCCTGTTCCACCCCAACCATCTACTGCTTTATCGCTTCTCATTAATTCGGCGTCACCATGCTGAATGCTTTGATCTCCTATAGGACGTTGCCCTTGATTTTCTCTGGTACGACTCCCACTAAAACCTTCAGGAGATCCGTGAAATTCACCACCACCAACATGGACTCCTCCTCCTCCTCCTCGAACGAGTATGAGTGAGGCAGGATGTTGTGGAGTAGCTCCGGTGTGACTTGCTGTGGCTTCAACAGGGTGAGAAACACAGACTGAAAGGATAACGCCAAGAGGCATCGTTATGGCAAGAAAAGTCTTCATCATGGATCTCCATTTCAATGGCGGATAAATGCCTTTTTTAATACTTGCATAAAATGTTATAATAATAAGTTAATGTCCATCTTTTCATTGTATAAACTAGCTTTTTTCTTATTCGAAACGATCAAACTTTTCTTTATTGTGGGGAGAGAGTTTGACCGTTAGGTGAGTGTGTGTTTCATCATCGTGTCTTTCCAGAACTTCTCCATGCGCATAGAGCCAGGCTATTTTCTTACCCTCTGCAACAAGTAAAGACAAAGCGTAGGTTTCTTCTTGACTCGCTAAAAAGGTGTTCATTTTATCTAAGAGATCTTGAATTCCTTCACCTGATAAGGCTGAGACAACACATTGAATAGGATGGGTGGAGTGATAAGCTTCAGCTTTAAGGTGTTGAAGTTTTTCTTTATCTAAAAGGTCACATTTATTTAAAACTTCAATCCCATGATTTTTATAAGCATTATCAAGGCCTAAGTCTGCTAAGACAGCCATAACATCTTGGTTTTGAGCAACTGTTTCAGGATGGGCAATATCTCTCACATGCAAAATAAGATCAGCTTCGACGACTTCTTCAAGAGTTGCACGAAAAGCAGCAACTAAAAGAGTAGGAAGATCCGAAATAAATCCTACCGTATCAGAGAGAATGATGTTGCGTCCGGAAGGAAGGTGAACACGGCGCATGGTGGGGTCAAGCGTTGCAAAAAGCAGCTGTTCGGCCATGACCCCTGCCTGGGTGAGGTGGTTAAAAAGCGTAGATTTTCCAGCATTTGTATACCCGACGAGAGCAACAATAGGAAAAGGAACACGCTTTCGTGCTTTTCGATGAAGAGCACGTGTTCGAATAACATCTTCCAATTCTTTCTTAATACGGCCAATTCTTTCATCAATGAGGCGACGATCAAGTTCTAGCTGGGTCTCTCCTGGACCTCCTACAGCCCCTAGACCGCCTCTTTGTCGTTCAAGGTGTGTCCAAGAGCGAACCAATCGACTGCGCTGGTAAGTGAGAGCAGCTAATTCTACTTGAAGACGACCTTCTGCTGTACGAGCGCGAGCCCCAAAAATCTCTAAAATTAAGCCTGTTCGATCAATAACTTTACAATTCCAAGCTTTTTCTAAATTACGTTGTTGAACAGGAGAAATGGCGGCATCAATAAAAACAAGGTTAACATCAAGAGCCTTTATTAAGTCCTGCAACGCGTGTACATGCCCCTTACTAATGTAGGTAGCAGAGCGGATAATATGTTGTTTGAAAAACTCCGTTCCCTTCACCTCTAGTTGGATAGCCTCAGCAAGGCCTTTTGCTTCTTCAAGGCGAGCTTCTGGATCAATAATGCGGTGGAGGCCTTTGACAATATAAGGGCACACAATAAAAACAGCCCCAGATGACTTATGTTCTGGGGCTATTAAGTGGTGATCAGTCATGGACGTTTACGTCTCTTGTTGTTCTGTTGTCTCTTCTCCCTCAAAGAGCTGAATAGGGTTAATTGGCATAACCGTTGATATTGCATGCTTATACACAAGCTGAGAGTGATTATCACGACGCAGTAAGACTGAAAAACTATCAAACCAGGTGATGATCCCCTGTAGCTTAACCCCATTTACTAAAAAAAGTGTTACAGGCGCTTTTGTTTTTCGAAGTTGGTTTAAAAATACATCTTGCAAATTATTTTGCTTTTCTGATGAAGACATGGGTTCACCCCTTTATATTTTGATTATAGCTTAAATTACGTATACCGAAAAGATCTTTTTCGAACATATTTTTCATTTGCTCTGTCATAGACTTATTAATAGCAGGAATGTCGTTAAAATTTCGTTAGCAATCTGTAAAAAATGACATCCTGTCGATTTTATAGGCTTGTAATAAGATGTGCAAGTCCTTCACAATTCTTTGCATAAATAATATTCTCTTGCTGAGAGGCCTCTCCATTTCCGACTACAACGGGAATGCAACCACTGGCAAGAGCACAGTCAACATCAACGATAGAATCTCCAACAAACCAAACATCATGACTGGGGATAATGGTACTCCCTTGAAGAGCAGCTAATACGGGAATAGGCGAAGGTTTGTCTTGATCTGTGTCGTGTGAACCAATGATTTTATGAAAATAGGATTTCCAACCCAGATAATCTACTTCTTTTCGCAAGTAATTGCCTTGTTTATTGCTTACAATTCCCATATAAATACCGTGAGATTTGATTTTATCTATAAGTATTTCTGCGCCTTGAAGTGTGGCTATTTCTTCAAGATGGATTTTTTCGACTGACTCATAAAAAATTTTCTCACCTTCCTTAAACTTTTCTCCAAAAAGATCAAGCGCCGTATCTCGCATGGAATGGTGGGGGCGCTCCCAAAATTCTTCAACAGAAATAGGCGAAAGTTTTAAAACTTTTCGTGCAATATTAATGCTGTCATACGCAACGCGCCAAGTGTCTACAAGAGTGTTATCCCAATCAAATAGAATGGCTTTGGGTAGCTTACGGGGGTATGAATCTGGAATCATTTTAAAATCCTTAACGTTTAGCGATAATATAGGTCATAAGCATAACTTCCTTGAAAGTCTTTTCGAGATCATGCTTAGCTAATATAAATATAATAATTCAAACAATTATATTCTTTCTCATAAAATACGTACATGTCAACAAAAAGAAATTTATTTTACTTGAATGCAAATTATTTTCCTTCATAGTTTTCGGCTATAAAGCGCTCAAGAAGTCGAACACCAAAGGCTGTGGCCCCTTTTGCGCAAAGGGGGAGGTCTTTTTGCGCCCATGTTACGCCAGCAATATCTAAGTGTGCCCAAGGAACATTATTTGTAAAACGTTGCAAGAATTTAGCAGCTAAGATACTGCCAGCACCACGGCCGTTAGATGCGTTTTTCATATCTGCAATATCACTATTAACATCTTTATCATAAGCGTCATCAAGGGGGAGAGGCCATAAAAGCTCGCCTACCTTTTCTCCCGCTTTCGTTAATTGCTTTGCTAAATCTTCATGAGGTGTAAAAAGACCCGCACGTTCACTACCCAAACAAATAATAATGGCTCCCGTAAGCGTTGCAAGATCTATCATCAGTTTTGGTTTGAATCGATCTTGAGTGTACCAAAGAGCGTCTGCCAAAACCAGTCGTCCCTCTGCATCCGTATTGATCACTTCAATGGTTTGACCCGATAAAGAAGTCACAACATCACCAGGTCGCTGAGCAGAACCTGATGGCATATTTTCAACAAGCCCTAGTATGCCAACAACATTAACTTTAGCCTTACGGAGAGCAAGAGATTTTATCAGGCCCATGACGACAGCCGCTCCCGCCATGTCGTACTTCATGTCTTCCATGCCAGTGGCGGGTTTAATGGAAATACCACCCGTATCAAAAGTGACGCCTTTTCCGACAAAGGCGAGTGGCGCTTCTTCTGTCGCGCTCCCGTCCCACTGCAAGACAACAAGCTTAGCTTCTTTGTCACTGCCTTGTCCTACAGCTAAAAGCGTATTCATTCCTAAAGCCTTAAGTTCATCTTCTCCTAAAACCTCAACTTTAATACCGTCTTCTTTAAGGGTTTTTGCAATCTCAGCGAAAGTTTCGGGTGTCATAACATTACCCGGTTCGGTAACAACGGTACGTGTCAAAAAAACACCTTCAGCAACAGTCGCAATTGATTTAAAGAATTTTTCAGCAATCTCCGGTCGAGGGGTAAAAACGTTAAGTTTTTTAACGGAAAAGAGTTCATCTTGTGTTTTCTTCGTAAAATATTTCTCAAACCGCCAGGATTTTAAAAGAGCCCCTAAGGCTATGTTAGAAACGACTTGGGCATCATCAAAATTTTCGAGACTATGAATTTCAACAGCTCCCTCTCCTGTTGGGGAAGCGTCAAGAGCCATAATAAGTGCCCCACCGACTTTCTGCCATTGTTTTTCATTCTGGTCTGATTTTTTTCCAAGTCCTATAAGAATAATTTGCATTTCATCGGCTGTAAAAACAGTCAATACTTGATTAAGTTTTCCCATAAACTTCGAATTTTTAATTGAACTTTGCAAAAACCCCTTAAGTTTGTTGTCCCAAGTTTGTGTAGGAAGAGGAAATTGATTTTCCTCGTACACTCCTAAGCAAAGTACTTTATGAGAAGATGGGCTTTGAAATTCAATTTTTAGTGTCATCTTTTATTAATCCTATAAAATTTTTTCTATGACGATCTTTTTTTAATGATCTGCAACGTGGGTTTGATAAAACAAACGGTGCAGATTGCTCTTGTCTTGGCATAACCTGGGTTGATTTTTAAAAAATCACCTAATGAACCTGAGTTTCGGATAAATAATTTCTTTTCATATTTAAAAACAAAAAGTTACTGTCATTGCGAAGAGCGCAAGCGACGAAGCAATCCAGGAAATAAGAATGAAAAAGCCAACTGTTTATAGTATGGCCTGGATTACTTCGCTTCGCTCGCAATGACGTTTTAATATGTGCTTCCTTATCCAAAGCTCATGTTGATTACTAATAAATTATAACACAAATCATCTGAATCATGCCAGAATTATATTTGAAATTATAGAGAGGAATTGGTCATGGTAAGTTCTTATTCGCTCGTACCAATGAATTTTTAAAAATCTTACTTTTTTAACAATTTCTTCGTGAAATCTTTATAGATTCAAGTATACATTAACATTATGAAGATATGGGATCTGATGGAGGGTAGAGTGCGGACTTCCGCATATTTAATTCTGATTTATATGGTTCTTTACCCATTAAAACTCAAAGCTACTGATGAGCTTCAGCCCCACCGTGCCTATTACACAGTCACAATGGAGGGGCGTGCCTCCTTACAAAGTAATATTACTGATGTAAGGGGAACAATGATGGTTGAAGTTAACAAGGTGTGTGATGGTTGGACTGTGCAGCAACTTTCGGAAATATGGCGTTATCAGGATGATGGTTCTGTTGAACATGTTAGATGGGGGTATACTACGTACGAAGCTGACGATGGATCCCTTTTTAAATTTAATACTTTTCGAAAAACAAATGGTGAGTTGGTTGAAAACATTCGCGGGTTTACAAGAAAAAATGGAAACCATATAGAAGTTATTTATCAAAAGCCTACCAAAAATATACTCACTCTTCCAGAAGGCGTTCTATTTCCTCTTCAACACACCAAAGCACTCTTAAAGGCAGCTCATGAAGGACAGCATATGTTTCCTCAAAACGTTTTTGATGGAAGTACAATCGAAGGAGCTTCAGAAATTAATACTTTTATTGGAGCAGAAAAAATAACGTCTGGAAATACAACGGGTGAAGAAAAACATCAATTTGCAAATCAACCCTATTGGCCCATACGTTTTGCAGTCTATGGGATGGGTCAAACCGGTTATGAACCTGATTATAGTACAACGCAAAATCTCCTTTCCAATGGTATCATTACACAATATGTTATTGATGATGGCACCGTCAAAATTCGCGGGACTTTAGATCGCGTAGAACTTTTGAATAGGGAAGGGTGTTAAAGCTTGACAGCTGTGGTCAAAAGAGTATGCTGCCACAGTTTCTAAAATGGATTAAAAGAAATGGCAAAGCAAAATACAATTTCGATTAAAATGGAAAGCACCGCTGGGACAGGTTTTTTCTATGTAAAGAAAAAAAACCCACGAAAGCTTACTGAAAAGCTTGTTATGCGTAAGTATGACCCAAAGGTGCGTAAGCATGTTGAATTTAAAGAGACAAAGATTAAGTAAATATTTTTGATTTTAATCAATGATTGAATTCCTTCCACCTTACTCCTTTATCTTTAAAAAGAAGACGAGAAGAAGCTCAATGTAGGGCTTGACTTTTATGTAAATATTCCTAAAGTAATGATAGGGTTATATCAATTTATGGCCGCTGTATTTAAAAACTTTTGTGAGTTGATAGCATAAAGGTAAGGTTAATTTACATTAACTACTTGAATTTTTTTGAGGTCGACTTTTTAGGCCTCAAAGGAAAATAAATTTAAGCAAGAGCTCTTTACCTAAAATGGTGCTTTTATGAATATCGTGCTGTACATTATGACGGTTCTTATTTGGGGGTCCACATGGTTTTCTATTGCTTGCCAATTAGGAACCATTCCGTTGGACCTTTCTATTTTTTATCGTTTTGGATTAGCTGCATTTCTTATTTTTGGCTGGTGCTTCTTTAGAAAACGTCCCTTAAGTTTTTCTTGGAAAACACACATTTTTTTTATAGCTCAAGGTTTCTTTTTATTTTCAATGAATTACATGGCTGCCTACGAGGCGAATCTCTATATTTCTAGTGGTTTAAATGCTATCGGATTTTCTATGGTACTTGTATTTAACATTATTAACTCAGCTATCTTTTATCGAACTCCTCTTACTCTTCCTGTTTTTGCAGGAGCTGCGAGTGGCATAGTTGGGATGATCACGATCTTCTGGCCAGCCCTCTCTACTTTAGATTTTACAAATACAAGTTTATTAGGGATTATCTTAAGCCTTTTAGGAGGCTTATTAGCTTCTTTTGGGAATTTGATTTCGGCAAGAAATCAAAAGAAAAACATTCCTGTAACGGAAAGTAACGCTTATGGGATGGGGTACGGCGCTTTGTGGATGCTTGGAATTATTTTGATCAAAGGAGTTCCTTTTCAATTTGATGTTTCTTATACGTACATTCTTTCTCTTCTCCACCTTGCCATTTTTGGATCGATAGTTGCCTTTGGTTGTTATTTGACCCTTTTAGGGCGCATTGGAGTCAGTAAGGCTGCTTATGCGCTTGTGATGGTTCCTGTCGTTGCCCTTATTGTTTCAACCCTTTTCGAAAATTTTACATGGGAGCCTCATGTTTTTGTCGGCATAGGACTCATTATTTTTGGAAATATTCTTATCTTAGCAAAAAAGTCAGTTAAAAAGAATGTTGATGAGAAATCACAAGCTCTTCTTCTTCTAAAAAAAGCTGCTTAGGTTCTGTGAACAAAATTTAAGAGCAGAGAAAAAAGACTATCTTATGAGTGAGATCCTAACAAAATTCACCTAGATGTCATCCCCGCGAAAGCGCACTAGTGTCCGGGGAAAATAAATGCGCTTTTCTCAATAACTCTCTCCTCCTGTCATCCCGGAATTTAGGAACCCTACGCGAGCTTTTGCGAGCGTTAGGGTTTCTTAATGTCCGGGATCCAGGCGTTCTTTGTTGCAAACACTGCTGGATCCCGGATATTAAGACAAGCAACCTCTCACTTTGTTCGCGGTGCTTTTCTAAATTCCGGGATGACAAAAGAGGGGACAGTTTTCAAGTCCTCCCTTTGCCAGGTTTCTTTATTGCTCTTGTTTCAACTCACCTTTTTCACGCCCTTCTTATCTTTCCCCGGACACTAGTGCGCGAAGGCGGGGATCCAGAAAAGCGTTGAAGTGAGAAGATCTTTCTATGGCGAATAATTAAAATGTAACAAAGAAACTCCTCTTGAAAAAGTTATTTTGTATCAAATAGTAGTTGGATCCCCGCCTTCGCGGGGATGACACAGCTGGATTTTATGAGTTGATCTCACAAAATTTTGTTCACAGAACCTAAACAAGTATTTTTACATTTATAACGGTCAGTAAGCCCTTTAAAAACCTGATTTTTATGTTGGTAGATGCGTTGAAAAAGATTAGAAGTAACTCCTGTATAAAAAGTCTCATTACGTTTATTTGCCATACTATAAACAGCTGGTTTTTTCATACTTATTTTCTGGATTGCTTCGCTTCGCTCGCAATGACGGTATTGTTATAATACAATAAGTTATCATTATCTGAATAAGGTTTTGGTTATCGATGATAACAAACGATACTATTTAGCTTGCGTCATAGATGATTCAGAAAAGAAAGTCGACTTTTACAATCAATATTTTTAATGTGATGATGTTT
>JAIEOZ010000233.1 GCA_019750035.1 Alphaproteobacteria bacterium
CATGAGAGAGGAAACCTTGAGAAGCGTATGTAGGTTCTCTTCCCTCAAGAGTTTTTTGGATTTCCGCCATTTGACCCCTCTGATTTTCTGACGGCTTTTCTCCATGAGTTTCCTTATATCTTAAGATATTCTTGGCACATTCAAGAGCAGATTCTGTAGAAAAAGAATACTTTTGAGAAAGCGTCTTGGCTAACTCTTTTGCTTGCTGTCTATGGACTTCGAGCTCTTTTTGAGCCAGCTCTTCAATGTTTGAAGGAGGCTTAAGACCATTTTTTTTGGCTTCAAAATACAACCGTCCTTCAATAGAAGCCAGGCGTTCAGCAATCATATGAGCAAATATCCCATCTTTATCCTCATTAAAGTTTCCGTCTCGATCCCATTCCCGTATGAGCTCTTTGCTAATTTCTGGGGTGCGATTAAGCTCATACTTAGCCCGTAAAAACAGCCAAGTCATTTCCTCCGGTTGAGGAGGTGTTTTTTCTAAACCATGCCTATGCAGGAGAAACTCTGCGGTTCTTTCTGCTTGTAAAGGAATGCGTTGTTTTTTCTCCGAGGTAACAAGAATATTCTCTTGTTTTATGATATCCCAAAGACGATTCTCACAAAACTGAACAAGGGCCTCGAAGCTTTCCCATCTGGAACCGGATTTTTCTTGATTGATAGGCTTTTCCTTATAAAGAGAAGCAGAAACCTCTAAAGAAGGTTTCTTCTGGCGAGAAAGTATTTCTCTTCGCTCTTTTAAAGAGAGATCCTGAAGTTCTGCTTCCTTAGAAGCCTGAAGGCGGGTTAAGAAATCTAAGGTTTTATCTGGATCTTCAAAGGCCGATTTACGGGTTAAATTTCTTGATTCATCTGATAAATAGCTTAAAATCGGCGAGGAAAGGGTATTTTCAACCGCCTCAATCTTTTGCTCGTAAAGTTTAAAAAAGACCTCACGTTTTGATTGCCAATATTGAACGGCGCGTTCTTCTCCATAAAGTTTTAAGCCCTCTGTAAATACCTCTTTGTATTTATCTGCTAGCTTAAAGGCTGGATGTTTCCAGTCTTCATGCACATCTTGAACCGTATGATTGATCTTCTCTTTCTGCTGATTTAAGGTGTGCCGTAAGCCAGAGTACGCTCCATCCGGGGCTCCATAGTGCTCTGGCCCACTATCTTTTTTTTGTTTATCATTCTTAATTTTTACCTCTTCTGGTACCTTCCGGAAAAGCTCTTGGGCTCGAGCTTCTTCATGGACTGTTTCAGGTTTTAGGAGAATATCTCGCTCTCTCGAGTGCTGGGAAGACTGACCTAAGAAATGATCAGCAACAGCATAGAAAGCACGTTTTGAAACAGCTCCCATGGCTTGAAGCTCATCAGAAAGCCGTGTAAAGAGCTTCCCAAGAAAACGATCTTCCTCCTTCATCAACTTAGCAAGAGAATGGGCGTCTAAGTAATCTGCGGCCCCTAGCTTCTCTCCCGATTTTGCAAGAATTTCTGAAACCTTTTCTTCTCTCCAAAAATCCAAGGTACTTCCATAGACTTGCACGTCCTCTCGATGCCGTGTCATCGCCACATAAGTTAGGTTTTGATTCATCTCATGAGAGGCTAACAGGAAGCTTTTATCAACAGTTGTGCCTTGAGATTTATGAATAGTCACAGCCCAGCCCTGGTCAAAGAAAGAAAAAAGATTGGGAGAAAATGTGAAGGTCTTCCCTGTATCAAGACTCACCTCAATCTTGTTTTTGCTTAAAGACAAAATCGTTCCTAGTGAACCATTGGTTACCCCTAATCTCCATTTCTTACTCGTGAACACAATTCGATCGTTCTTTGAAAAACTCCTCTCTTCTTTGATCTTTGCCTTACGTCCAAAATCATCTTCAACCTCTCGGGTAATAGTGTAGGTAACATCTTCCTTTCCAAGGACACCTGAATCCTTAAGATAAGTTCTGGTCTGATCATTAAGACCCCTCACGTCCCGGTTACTATAAGCCATCATGAGGAGGCTCTTATGAGGGTCCTCGTGGTATGTCTTTTGCCAATCTTCAACGAGAGCAGCCTTAGCACCCCTCCTGACTTCAACAGAGTGGTTAGGAGCTCGTTCTACCCCAATCAGATGATCCAACTTCTTCATTTTAAGGCTTTCACTCGCTTCCTTATATTGAGCAAGCATGCTTTGGTCTTTGCTGACAAAGAGTCTCGCCATTTCAAGAGGATCAAGTCCTCTGGCTTCCATAGCATCTCTATACGTATCAGCGTCTCCTAAAATCTTTTTCCCTGAATTTCTTTGGACATTTTTCCATTTTAGAAACTCTTCATAATCTTCGTGCTGCTTCACATAAGGAAAGACAGTCTTTTCTTCTGGATATTGTTCGTGAAGGTCTTTCATGATTTCTCTGAAAATAAGCCCTGATGTCCGAGCAGATATCTCATACCGCCTAAGGACGTCTTCAACTTTATGATTTCCAGGAAGGGCCTCATCGATAAGGTGAATATGCCCCCTCTCTTGATAAGTCTGAATCGCTTTTTGTGACTCTTGTTTACCAAACAATACGGTTGCTTCTCCTTGCCACCCTTCCTTTTGCCTCACAATCTTTTCAAGGCGGGAAACACCCACACGTTCCGTCACTAACCGAAAAGCAGGTCCTGCTTCTACAGGCTGTAGCTGGCCAGAGTCCCCCACCACAACAGCCTTAACACCTAAAGTTTGAATAGCTCCTAGAAACGCCTCAAATCGCCCCACATCCACCATTCCTGCTTCATCAAGTATGACCACACTCTTATCTGAATACTGGCTCCTTCCCTCATTAAAATCCTTTAAAAACTTATGCAAAACCTGTGAAGAAATTCCACTTCCTTCCAAATTCTGAGACGCCCTCCACGTTGGAGCTAACCCATAAACCCGGTACCCTTCTGCTTCCCAAATATCTCGACAGGCTTCTAAAGCCGTTGTTTTTCCCGCTCCTGCATACCCTACAATGCACTTTAATTGCCCTTCTGCTGTCAAATGCCGAATGGCGCGCTCTTGATCCTCACTAAGATGATGCCCCTCTTTTTGCAACTTCTCTTGCAAACGATTCAGTCCGTGCTCTACGGCAGAAGAAGAAACAACATGACTCTGATGAGAAGCAAGACTTTCCGCAGTGCTTACCAACTCCTTTTCTGCCTTCAGCATACTGCGAGTGGTGTAGATGGCCCTCTCCTCAATTTGGCCCTCTTGATCCCGTACCCCGTTCATCTTCAACAAGAGAAGTTCTTTGGAATTCCGCAGACGTGCGTCTAGCCTTTGAAAGAGCTCTGTTTCATCCACATATCTTCCTAGAATCTTTTGTACATCTCCCCACATGAAGGTCGCATGATGACGAGTCACAATATCAAAGACCGTCTCGGGCCGTCGCATGATCCGATACAAATTCCGTAGCTGAATAGACCTCAATTCTTGAACACGATCTGTCACAGGCATTGCCTCCACAAATCCCTGCTTTTGTGAGGAGTTTTCTTGAAAAGAGTCGATGTTCTTTTCTCCATCAGCTCCTTTTGCTTCTGAAGAATCTTTTCCTCTTTTTTCTCCTTTCGTCTGAGCCCTCTTCTCTTGCTCATTCACTCCCTTCCCGAGCTTAACTTGAGGTTCAATATCCAATCCTTGGTCTCGATAAGATCGATGATCAAGAGTGATGTCATGTCCATGCATTTTTAAATGAAAGTTTGCATATTGAGCCCATTGTTCCCGCCACTGCTCGTGCAATCCCCGTTGGTTCCAATCGCGATTTTTCTTGGGATCCAGTCCTTCTTCTGTCAGCTCCCGAGTGAGAAAAAACGTATGACAGTGCGGATTCAATTCTCCTGTTTTCTCACATACCTCAGTATGAAAGCCCTGAATGGCGAGCATGCCTAATCCACAAAACTGATCTTGCACATATTCCTCTGCAAGCTTCTTATTCTGCTCAGGAGTCAATTCACGTGGTAATGAAAACTCAATCTCTCGATAAACCTGTCCATCATCTCTCTTTTCAGCCGCATTAGCTATATTTGAAAGAAGCTGAAGTCCTTTTTCTCGATCCTCACCAACAAGCTTCTGGATTTCCTTTGCCCAAGCAGGCGCGTTTTCAGGAAGAAGAATTTGAACATCTTGCACAGGCTTGTCCTTAAAATCAAAAGTCTCTCCCGTCTTTTGATCAGCAAGTTGCACTCCTGCAATATACGAAAGCGCTTTTACAGGATTTCCTCCATTACTCCGTCCAATCATTCGCGTTGTGTGGTGGTAGATAGCCATTTTATGGTTTTTGGTTCCCGAAGATTTTTATTGTTAATAATTCTAAGATTTCCATAGAGTTTTTTCCATAGAGTCTTCGTTGCTTGCGACTCAGCGCACGTTGTATAACATACAATGTATCAGCGCGCCTCTCAAGAACTAATTTCGTTCTTGCTTCGGACATCCCTATCATTTTTTATTTATCTTATTGTTTTATTTATTTTTTATTTTTAACTAAGAAGATCATAAAAAGGATCGTTTGCTTGTTGACAAGCTTTGTATTATATTTTATCCTTAATAAAATATAATACTTCCTCAAAAGAGAGATAATTATAATTGTATAAAAGAAAAAATTAATAACAAGAATGAGTTCATATGAAAGATCACATCTCCAAAATTGATCAAAGAATCCTTCAGCTTAAGAAAATGAAGGAAAAAATTCAAACTCAGCAATCTCTCATCTTTTTTAAAGAATCTCAAAGGATTTTAGGAGATAAGTTTTCTCCTGAATTAGCTGCTCATATTCTCTCGCATACTTGGAAATCTTCCTCAGATCACCAGAAAAAAGAATGGGAGAAAACTTGTGCTCAAGGAGGTGAAGAAACAAATAGCTCCTTTCGTACATCACCTCAAGGATCTCGAGAAAAAGCTCCTCAAAATCCAACAGAAAATATTCAAAGCTGAAAGACTAAAACTCATAAAAATGGATTCTCTCTCCTTAGAAAATCGTCGAACAAGAACAAGGTTTTTAATACAGCTTGGGGGCTTAGTAGAAAAATCAGGATTGCTGGAGACTTTTGGAATTACATTAGGAGAAAATCTTCAGAAATCTCCAGACATGAAAGAACCAGTTGCGGCTCTTTTTAAAGGATTTTTAGTACTAAATGAAATGGCAAACTCTGAGGATGTTAATCTTCAAATCTGGGCTTCTCAAGGGCTTGATAATTTTAAAAAAATAAAATTTTACTTAAGCAACGCTTAAATAAAAAAGACAAAAAAACATAAGTTATTATGAAAAAATAAAAGAGCTTGATTTAAGGAAAAAATACAGATTGATACCAAAGTAAGAGTGATATAAGCTATACAAAGCGCAACGCATGGGTATATCAGACCCACACGTTGCTAATCACAACCAACCCTGAAACGGAGGATTGATCATGACTGATCCCACTATACACAATTTTCACTACTTTTTAGAAGAGTTAGGTAAAAATTTAAGACAAATGGAAGCTCTTGCAGAGCAAGAGTCCATTCATCTTAGAAGTATGCATATTTTGTATGATGTTATGTCTAAAATGTACGAAAATTGGAGTAACAAATTAGAACATCAGTAAACAGTATAAAGGATTAGCAAGATATCTTGCTAATCCTTTATTATATCCCCTAGACTGCTTCTCTCTGCCTATGAAAGAAGAGAAAAACAAGAAAATATATGAAAAAGTTTATAGCAGCCTTCTTAAAAAACCTATCAAAAAAGTTTGATGACTCTGAATCTAATATCCCGCTTCAAGAAACAATTAATGTCTCTAAAAATAAGTTTTCAGGTAAAATAAGCAATAAATCTAAAAAAAAGGAGAAAAAGAAAAATAATGAAATAATTCCCTATAAAGAAAATCCGGCCAGAGACCTTATGGAAATGATGGAAGTTCCATTTCTCTCTCTTTCGAAAAATAGAAGAAATCCAATTATTTATGAGAGTAAAGATGGAAGGATTAAAGTAAAGGTAAGCCGACATACAGGCCACTTTTTAGCAAGTATTTACGATTGGGACATCATCCTGTTTGTTGCTAGAAAAATGCAGGAAATTCTTAATTCTGGCTCTGATATACCCCCAAGAACTCTTATTGTTCCAAGGCATGAAATTCTAAAAGCTGTCCATAAATATAATGTTAAAAAACAACAAAAGGATTTAGAAGCTAGTTTAGCTCGATTACAGCTAACTGGAATAGAAACAACAGTTCGTAATGAAGATTACAAATATAAGGCAGGATTTGGATTTTTAGACAGCTGGGGATATACAAAGCGCAAAGAGATTAAGGAAGTTGAGATAACCTTATCTCAATGGTTATATGATGGTATCTGTGCTCAAGGGTCTCTACTAAAAGTACCTCCGACTTATTTTGATCTGACTTCTGCTTTAAAAAGATTTCTTTATAGAACAGCAAGGAAACATATAGGAAAAAATCAAAAACCATGGGAGTTCTCTATTGAGAAGCTTTATGAAAAGTCAGGAAGCGAGAGAGAAATTAGAAAATTCAAAAGTGATTTAAAAATAGCAGTTTTAGAGAATAATATTCCAGAATACTCCGTAGAATGGATTAAAAAAAATAAAAAAGAATTTGTTGTATTTAAGTTTCGTAATATAAATAAAATAAATTTATTATCTGAAAAGATTGAAGCAGCGATTGAAGAAGAAAATTACGAAAATAAGGAGGGGATATATCACGGACACTAGGGGGATATATCACGGACATTAATAACCCTGTGCATAAAAATGTTTGGGGGGATATATCACGGACACTAGGGGGATATATCACGGACACTAGGGGGATATATCACGGACACTAGGGGGATATATCACGGACAAGAACACCCCTGGAGGCCCTAGTTTACTGCGGCACTCAGCTTCCTAAAACTTATTAAAACTAAATATAAAACTTTTAAAACCGGTTTTTCCTGTGGACAAATTTTCAAAAAATAAAGTTTTTTAAGTCGGATTTTTACCCTTAACTCGCTTCGCTCGTCAGTCGATAATTTTTCACACTTAGTTCGCTACGCTCACAAATTAAAAAATTTCTGTAATTCCTCACTCGCTATGCCTGTCAAGAGCGCTCCGCGTCACTACGTGATGGCCTTCGGCCACTCATTGACAGACGCGAGAATCGGAATTCTTTGCTTACCAAGACGCAAATGGCGAGAAGAACGCCATTGCGTCTTTCTCAAATCAAAAAAGAAAAAGATGTCTAGGTCGTTTACAACAAAGCGCCGTTACTAAAGACAATGTGTAAACACAAAAACAGAACAAGAAACGTTTAGCTCTTGACATATTACATATATGTAATAATATTAATGTATGAAATGCAACGTCGAATATACTGATGAATTTGGATCTTGGTGGAATACGCTGAGTGAGGATGAGCAGGAAGACGTTGCTGCAATAGTTAGCATTCTCGAGGAAAAAGCAACACGACTCCCCTTTCCATTCTCAACAGGGGTTGAAGGATCAAATCATTCTCATATGCGAGAATTAAGGGTTCAAAGCAAATCAAACCCACTGAGGATCTTATACGCCTTTGATCCAAGAAGAACAGCAATTCTCCTCATTGGTGGAAATAAACGAGGAGATAAAAGATGGTACAAAACTTACGTTCCAATTGCTGATAAACTTTACGCGAATCATTTAGCTGAACTAAAGAAAGAGGGATTACTATGAGCGGTCGTCATTCATTTAGCAAACTTAGAGATTCTATGTCTTCTCTATCTCAAGAACGAATTAAAAGAAAACTCAAACACCTTCGGCATGAAATGGCTCTTGCTGAGGTTAGAAAAGCCATGTCTTTAACTCAAACTGACCTCGCTGAAGTGCTTCATATCAAGCAAGCCGCATTAGCACGCTTAGAGAACAGAACGGATATGTACATCAGTAGCTTGAGAAAATACATCACGGCCTTAGGTGGGGAGCTGGATATTATTGCTCGTTTTCCTGAAGGAGACGTTCATATCCAGAATTTACACGATCTCCATCAGTAAGTTTACTTCTACTCAGGCCATCCTTGTTGGTCTTGCTATTAACGTTCGTGACCGTAAAGCATGAGCATGATCTAACTCATGCATAAAAGTATATCCTCTGGATGAAGGGTATTCTCTTTATTTTTCACACCGCCTCTTGACGAAATGCTTTTGAAAGAATTTCATAAAAAATACGCAGTAAAAATTTCTTTAATAGAAAACAAACAAAAACATAAGAGCGGACCATTTTATGAAAAAAGCTGAAGCGATGAAATCAATGACTAAAGCGAACTTAATAACCGAAATTTCTGAGATAACTGGTCTTTCAAAAGCTGATTCTACGCGTGCTCTTGAGGGGATGCTTCAGTCCATTCAGGTAGAGCTTATGAAAGGAAATGAGGTCAGCATTACTGGATTTGGAGCCTTTGGGATTACTCAACGTGAAGCAAGGGAAGGGCGTAACCCACGAACAGGTGAAACTCTTAAAATCCCTGCGAAGAAGCTACCTAAGTTTCGTGCAGGCAAAACCTTAAGAGAAGCTATTGCGTAAGCCATCTTCTAAAAATCTGTAAAAATTATGATTGAATACAAAGGCTTTGTTGGCCATTTTAAGTTTGATGAGACAAAAAGTATGTTTTACGGGTGTGTGGCTAACACAAACGATGTCATCACATTTCAAGGAAAATCCGTAAAGGAAATCAAACAGCATTTTCAGGATGCCATTGATGAACACATTGAGTGCCGCAAAAAATATGGCAAAAAACCTCATTAGGGCGTTATGGAGTGTTCCTGATTGGTTATATGTGGTTTTGTATCAAAAAGTAATTTTCCACTCTGTAAGACGATCCTAGGAGGTTTGAAGGGTATAATTTTTAGATAATCAATCTCGTGAGTAAAATTACTATGATCTAAATTCAATCAACATCAAGGAGTTCCTCGTCATCAAGGAAGGCCTCCTCCTCCTTCTTATTTATTAAACTATCTAAACACTTTTTTGCAAAAATGTTGCCTGTGCAGTCACCAAAATCATCTGTTTTTATCCCAACAATTTTCATCATTTGTTTAATAATTTCAGTCGATTGTTCTGCTTCTTCATTGAGACTTTTTATTGTTTCTTCAAGTTGCAGTTTTGTTTGTCTATGAGGTTTATCTATTGAAAATAAATAATTTTCTTCTTCAATGGGAAAATCTAAAGTTTCTAACTTGTGGTCATGTCTGTCTACGACGCTGTTTTTCGACGTGTCCCCAAGTGCGATTTCCAGGGCACTGATGCGTATTTTTGCGTCCATGTGTTGGCTTAAATCTTCCATGTAGTCTTTACATAAGAGGCATTTCTCGATAGCACTCATGACAGTTCCAGGAGCAGGTATATAAACATATTGACTATTTTTTTTATAGTTGTCCACGTACTGATCCAGCCCATACCCTACATTGCTTTGGCCTTGATGCGTACCTCCGTGCAGCCTTACGACCTTGAGTTTTTGCTCTTCGGCGAGTTTTTCCCACATCGCACACGTTTCGGCCTGTTGTTTTTGGTTATCATAGTCCTTTTCGCACGTTTTACATTTACTGAGTATGTTTCTGATGTGTGAGTTATTTTCAGTCCATTGTTTATTAAATTTGTAATCAGAACTGGTGTCTATGTTGCGGTTATGCGTGTTGTGGCGATTGGCCCAAATTGATGCGCGTGATTCGTCCATATCACCTACGGTTGTTTCCCACATTCCCCATGTTGTTCCGGGTGTCCCTATGAGTGTAAGGATGAGAGTACCTGCTGCGGGTTAGCGTATCATAGTTTCTGTAAATTGGATTTAAGGCGATAAACAGCGTAAATCATTTTCTGATCCTCAGCCAAACAAAGGAGAAAGAAAATGATTTACATGAAGGATAATAACGAGCTGAGCTCAGTAATGGAAATAATAAATAGGGAGGGCCTGGATGGGCTTTCGCAAGCTGTTGAAATTATTCTCAATGAAGCGATGAAAGTTGAGCGTTCACAACACTTAAAGGCTGTTCCCTATGAACGAACAGAAGATCGTGTTGGGTATGCAAATGGCTTTAAGCCTAAGCAAATAAAGAGCCGTGTTGGCCAATTAAATGTGAATGTTCCCCAAGTTCGAGAAAGCGACTTTTATCCATCTTCTCTAGAGAAAGGGATGCGTTCTGAAAGAGCGTTGAGGGCAGCGTTAGCTGAAATGTATGTGACGGGAGTTTCTACTCGTAAAGTCGAGAAAATTACCCAGAAATTATGCGGATTATCGGTCACCTCATCAGAGGTCAGTAGAGCGACCAAGCTCCTTGATGAGGAAATGACTCAATGGCGGGAAAGACCTTTAGGGACATGTAGGTATGTTTATTTTGACGCTCGATATGAAAAGCGACAGGAAAAAGGGTGTATCCTTGATATGGCTGTTCTGACGGCGATAGGAGTTAATGAAGAAGGAAAAAGAGAAGTATTGGGAATTTCCGTCTCCGCTTCAGAAGCAGAAGTTCATTGGCGGGATTTTTTCTCCTCTCTTATAAAGCGTGGATTGCAGGGGGTAGAGCTGATTATCAGTGATGCTCATGAAGGGTTAAAAGCTGCAAGAAAGAAGGTTTTTCCTGGAGTGAAATGGCAACGCTGCCAATTTCACCTTCAACAAAATGCCCAGGCTTATGTACCAAAAATAGGAATGCGGAAAGAAGTGGCCAGTGACATACGAGCCGTCTTTAATGCGCCAAATGAGAATGAAGCTCAACGATTTCTGAACATGACCGTCGAAAAATACAAGCAGGTAGCTCCTAAACTCAGCCAATGGATGGAGAACAATATCCCTGAAGGCCTTGCTGTTTTCCAATTCCCCGAGGAGCACAGGAAAAAGATAAGGACAACAAATGGCTTAGAAAGGGTGAACAGAGAAATTTATAGGAGGACAAGAGTAGTCTCTATCTTCCCCAATGAGGATGCTTGTTTAAGACTTGTCTCTGCTATCTTGATGGAGATTCATCAAGATTGGGCTACAGAAAGAAAATATTTGAACTTGGAGGACTAAAACCCCAGAAATAGAGGGTCAGATAAATTTACAGAAAAATTGTTGCACTATCTGCTGCGGCTATAGTTTTGAGAAATTTTTTTGACATGACGCCCTACTTTTTTATTTATTTATGCAATAAGATCACTAAAATTTTTCTAAATGTCAATTGAATTCAATAAGAATTTTTCATGTAAAAAACTTCAACAAGCATCAATAGAGTTTTTTCTGTCAAACAATCTTTTTAGTCGCCTACAGGGTCGTTTTATTTGCTTACATATTTTTTCATAGGGCGTGTGATGAGAGAGAGTTCGTTATGGAGAAATCTAGTGAGTGTAAGCGAACAAGGAAGTTCCGCCGGCCTATTCACCTCCTTCGGATGAAGCTCTATGAAAGTTTTTAAATAGAATGACGATTATCAAATTTAAAAAAATTTTAAAGCTCCATATAGCGCTCTACATAGTTGATAAAATGGGGATAACAAAAGAAGTTACCATCACTAGAAAACGATATTTCGAGGTTTTAGAGGTTTCAAGAATTGGAAGATAATGTCGTTATTTATAATATTGGCCCGGTGTGAGGCGTCCAACAGGGGGTTAAGAAGTGAATAGGCGATCCTTCTTCAGCTCTTCCTTCAAAAGTTAGAGTTAAAAATTAGGAATAATTAAAGAGAATCGCCGTTAATTACTTTATTATATATTATTTTTCCTTTTTTTACTCGTCTTCAGACGAAGACTAATCGTCAGATGGTAACCTATTATTATTGTTGTTGTTATTTAGATTCGATTTTTTCGGGAGAAGATCCTGGACAGATAAATTTTTTGTTTCTAAAGATCTAAGAAGCGCTTCCACTTTTTTTCTTTTCGGTTCCTTATCATCTGGGCTGTTAAGATGAGCCTCTAGATATCCCATATTTTGTTTAACGTTACCAGTCCCGTACCCTGCCATTTCACATATTTCTCTATCAGGGAACCCCGCATTTTGTAGACCCTTTAGAATTAATGGAGAGTTTTTTTTGAAAAGGTTTTCTTCTTGTTGGTTTGATAACCTAGGTGATTTAGGTGATACTCCCTGGTTTGAAAAAAAACTCTGGTCCATACCAGTAAAATCTGGTTGAGGTAGACTTTGTTGTTCGATTTTAGGATTATTAGGATTTACTGTTCTTGGTAATGTATTTAATTGTTGAGGGCTAACCTCAAGTTTCTGAAGCAATATTTCTAAATCTCTTATTTTTATTATTTTCTTTTCTATTTTATCTTTAGAAATAGAAATTCTCTGTTTTATACGATTTACTATTTCTTTGTCGTCATCCATTGCAAATGAGGGTGGTGATGAGTGAAGAGAAAGGACTGAAATGAGTAAACATAATCTAAATTTTTTAATCATAAAACCTCCATTTTTTTAATAGTGTAAGGTAGTAAAATTGAATAACTGTCAAATTTCTACCATAAAATAATCACTAAGATTTTCCTAATTGTCAATTGAATTCAATAAACCACAAACTTTTTTATGGGGAATATGATGAGATAGTATTTATTATAAGAAATATTTAGTGGGCAGATACGGAGGAAAGAAGTCCGACGATTTTTAGGAGGCGCACTTATGCACGATTGCAAATCGTGTCGTGTGGCCCTGCCGGCGGCAAAAAAATATTTGACAAAAAATAGCCACTCATTATAAACTAGATCGAAATCTAGTTAGGATATTTAGGGATGCTTAGGCAAAATTCTGTAGGGGCTTTTGAAGCAAAAACACATTTTTCACAACTCATTGAACGTGCAATGCATGGTGAAGAGATTTTCATTACTCGACGCGGAAAACCAGTTGCAAAGCTTGTTCCAGTAGATGCCAATCATGATTCAAAATCGGCACAAGATGCAGCAACACGTCTTCGTGCTCTCGCTAAAGAGATGCAGCTTGGTCCCTTTCATTGGGATGAATGGAAAAGCTATCGAGATATGGGGCGGGCTTAATCTTGACTGTTTTCGTCCTCGATTGTTCTGTAACGGTCTCTTGGCTTATGCCAGATGAATCTTTTGGCCTTAATCTACTTGACCAAGTTACTGAACATGGAGCAATTGTTCCTTCCCTCTGGTCATTGGAGGTCGGCAATGTCCTTCTTATTGCTGAACGAAAAAAGCGGATCACATTGGAGCAACGGCAAAAAGCCATCCATACCCTCGCCGAGCTTCCTATCGCTATTGATGCGATGACCTCTGACCATGCTTGGCTAGAAACAATGGAACTAGCAGAACGCTATAATTTGACACTATATGACGCCAGTTATTTGGAATTATCTCTTCGCCGTTCCTTGCCTCTTGCAACTTTTGATAACTCTCTTAAACGGGCTGCCGAACTAGCTGGTGTTCTAGTTAAGTCCTAAATAAATATTGATTTTTGATCCTATTTACCCGTCTCTTTGCAATGCCCGTGGCCGTCAAGAACGAGCGATATTTTCAATAGCGCATAAGTGCGCATCCTCCGGATGAAGTTCAAACTGAGGAATCTACCAACCGACTTAAAATGCCTCCAGAAGATCCAAAAACGCACCCTACAGAAGCGCAAGATCTTTTCTGGTAGATTCCCTCTCTCCCCCCCACTAAAACAACAAGAGCGTGCGCTGTACGGCCGTTAAAATGGTGTTATTTGCATTCTAGAAAAAATGGAAACACTATTTCAATTTAAGGGGATTCTCGGGAACTTTGTCGTATTTTTTACACCATTTCAGGTACTCATTGATGGCATCTTTGAAGTCTTGCTTAGCACTTTCAACAGATGCACTAGATGATTTTCTGGTATCTTCCCCGCTAAAGGTATTTAAAAATCAATCCTAGGCGATTTCTAGAGTTACAGAAGCATTAATGCTAATCTACAGAGTTATAAACGTATTTCTTATTTTTTTACTTTAGGGAACAAATTTCGAGCTTCACCTGAAGAATGCATCCCATCTTCTCCTGTGTGTTCTTCCTGTGTTAAAGGAAAAATGTTCCACCACTCATTTTCCCCATTGTATCCCAACGGTATTACATGATGAGCCTCAAAATAATGGTGATTACAGCCGCCATTTTGTCTACAACAATTATCACAATTGTACTTAGGCCAAAAAACGCGGAAGCGACTTAGCTCCTCTTCCCATTTTTTTATTAATTTTATTCTTCCTCCACTATCAAAGCTTTTACGTCTTTCGACGTATATGTTGTGATCATCTAACACATCAAATCTTAGTTCGCGTATATCAGCCTTATGATTAATTAATATTTCCCGTTGCTTTTTATAAATCTTTTTCGGAGGATCCTCTCTATTTTTTACGATTGTAGTAATTTTGTTTAAATACTCATCAAAGTCATCTGCATGGCAGTCTAAAACCTGAAAAAATATAAGAAGTACAAATAATTTTGGTAAGATTTTGAGCTTATTGATTATAGTTTCCATAAAATATTTTCCTTTTTTTATCCGCAGTCCCTATCTTTGTTCACAGTGTAGCGAATATTATTTGATGCTATTTGTTAATCAGTCAAGCTATTTATTTAATTACAAGGACGTATATCTCAAAGCAAAATAATTTGTCCTCCTTTTTAAGAAGTGCGTTTATATATTGCCTTTGGCAACGTGCGCTTAGTCGCATGCGACTAAGACTTTTTTGTCAGGCATAAGCTTAAAAAACAGCTAAAAGTATCAGATTATTTTGAGAAATTATGGCTAATCAACAAATGGCTCTAGAATTTCTCGGAGCTCCAGAGCCGCCAAAATGCGGCTCTGGAGCTCAAAAAATGAAGCTTAAGTGCATTTACGGTTCCACTTCTCCCCATACCCCATAATGAAGTCTAGAGAGAAGTAAAACGAGAAAAAAACTGGATAGAGAGCAGAAAATACCCTCTCAGCCAAAGTATATTATCAATAAATATCAGTCTTGTTTAGGGTTTAGATAATTTATAAGGTCTTCTTCTACATTTGTCCAGCCCAAGTGTTGAACGTGAGTATCGGTTAATGTATTGTCTAGTTTTTCCAACCACTCTTTATTTGTACACCATATTAGGGGCAGTCTCGTTTTATCTTGAGTATACCAGATAACCCCTAATGGGTTCTCTAGACCAGCAGCATAAGCTAGTCTTTTATTAGGAATTTCTTTACTAATTTCTTTGTATTTTACTACAGTTTTTATTGCATTGCTTTTTTCTTCATCAGCACCTTCCATTGCTAAGGCTAAGGAAAATGTAGAAAAATGAAAAATAGTAGTAAATAAAAGAAATTTTTTTTTAAAATTATTCATAAACTCTCCCATTTTTTTGCTTAATTATAGCTCGCTGATTTTAATCAGTTTAAAAAAACATACTATCTTAATTTAAATCAGTCAATTTGGATTTGTATATTGTGGTTAGAACCTGGAGCGGGAATAGTTTTTCTGAGTAAGCAAAACAAAGATTGATCTAAATTTTTTGAAAACCAAGAAGAAACCATGGCCACATTCTAAAGGGAAAATCCTCTTTGATGAACTCTGGAAATGTCCTGCTCAATGTGGGAGGTGATGATCTTTAAAGAATCTCTGGCTTGGGCGTGAGTATGATCTATTTCTTTTGATATTTTCTCCTGAGCAACAGACCTAAAAAGCAAATCTGCTTCTCTACGCTTAAAAAAAGCAATTTCATGAGAGAGGAAACCTTGAGAAGCGTATGTAGGTTCTCTTCCCTCAAGAGTTTTTTGGATTTCCGCCATTTGACCCCTCTGATTTTCTGACGGCTTTTCTCCATGAGTTTCCTTATATCTTAAGATATTCTTGGCACATTCAAGAGCAGATTCTGTAGAAAAAGAATACTTTTGAGAAAGCGTCTTGGCTAACTCTTTTGCTTGCTGTCTATGGACTTCGAGCTCTTTTTGAGCCAGCTCTTCAATGTTTGAAGGAGGCTTAAGACCATTTTTTTTGGCTTCAAAATACAACCGTCCTTCAATAGAAGCCAGGCGTTCAGCAATCATATGAGCAAATATCCCATCTTTATCCTCATTAAAGTTTCCGTCTCGATCCCATTCCCGTATGAGCTCTTTGCTAATTTCTGGGGTGCGATTAAGCTCATACTTAGCCCGTAAAAACAGCCAAGTCATTTCCTCCGGTTGAGGAGGTGTTTTTTCTAAACCATGCCTATGCAGGAGAAACTCTGCGGTTCTTTCTGCTTGTAAAGGAATGCGTTGTTTTTTCTCCGAGGTAACAAGAATATTCTCTTGTTTTATGATATCCCAAAGACGATTCTCACAAAACTGAACAAGGGCCTCGAAGCTTTCCCATCTGGAACCGGATTTTTCTTGATTGATAGGCTTTTCCTTATAAAGAGAAGCAGAAACCTCTAAAGAAGGTTTCTTCTGGCGAGAAAGTATTTCTCTTCGCTCTTTTAAAGAGAGATCCTGAAGTTCTGCTTCCTTAGAAGCCTGAAGGCGGGTTAAGAAATCTAAGGTTTTATCTGGATCTTCAAAGGCCGATTTACGGGTTAAATTTCTTGATTCATCTGATAAATAGCTTAAAATCGGCGAGGAAAGGGTATTTTCAACCGCCTCAATCTTTTGCTCGTAAAGTTTAAAAAAGACCTCACGTTTTGATTGCCAATATTGAACGGCGCGTTCTTCTCCATAAAGTTTTAAGCCCTCTGTAAATACCTCTTTG
>JAIEOZ010000311.1 GCA_019750035.1 Alphaproteobacteria bacterium
ATGCAGTCAGCTTGAGAGTCTCTATAGGAACATTATGTGAGCACCCTCCCAAGGGATAAAAAGATTTTTCGGCTAGGTTCTATCCAGTTTTCATAAGAAGCACTTTTTTTTCATAATACCTTCCCCATATCAATGTCTTGAGGATCTCCTTCATAGCCATCAGGATCGTTGAAAGGCATTTCAGCGTAGTCCTGCTTTCTGTAAAATTTATAGGCTTCAGGAGAGGATTGGGTTTGCAAAGTCTTGTACCCTTTCTCCTTAAGCCAACGCTCACATAAAGCTAAAAAATAACTTCCAAGTCCTTGGTCTCTGAAAGACTCATCAATCACGATGATTCGCAAGGCTGCTCGTTGGTTGGGCCAAAGCTGAATATGAGCATAACCAACAATCTTTGTGCCCTGGTAAAAAACGAAATGAACATGATCCTTATGGTCAAAGGTCCAAGTGTACGGGTCAGCAATGGGAACCTTATCGAAAAAATACTTATTTCTGAAATGACGTGCGGTCTCCCATTCATCATGATGGCTGCAAAATCGCATGCATTTCCCCTTAAATCCAGCTTGATCTAGTGTCTTTTTAATGAAGGCATCTTTTCCTAAAGTATACCCTTTGAAGGGCCCCTGCATTACTTCATGAGAAGAGTCTTGCCTCACCAGCTCTAATTTTAAAGCCGCATATTCTTCAAAAGCTTCTGGGTGGTTGCGAAGATAATCGCGAAACAAAAGGTTGAGCTCAATTTCAGGGTTTCCTTCCTCAAAAACGTGCAAATTAATATTAGTGAGAGGAGGCCTTTTTCTAAAACCAAGGTGAAAGGGAATATTGAATTCCCCCCTGTATTCATAGCCAATCTTTTCAAGGGGGGGAACGAACAGGGCCCACTTCTTCACAACGGTAATGATATCAATCTTAGGCTTCGCACAAAGCCCTGGAACAGCAGTAGATCCAACATGATGAACGGTAACGCAAGCCTCATTCAGAGTCTGCTTAATTTTTACCGCTTCCTCTTCAAACAAGGAGGGCCACTTAAAATCATAGGGAAAAACTTCAATCTTGGGAGTCATGCTCAAACCTTCTTAAGGTATATATTTACGAATGAATACTTTGCAAAAGTTAACCCAACGGATTACAAATGTTAAGAAGTAAATAGATAAAGAAGGGTGATTGATGAGGATTACGTTTAGCCTAATCACGATCCAGATATAGATAAATAATCTCTTCTAACGCTTCCGGATTTTTCTTATGGAAACATCATTTATTTATTTTTTTTCTAGACATCAGTACGTATTTGTATGATCATAAAAGCAATAAAAATGATAATAAAACAAGAAGTTATTTAATGAAAATAAATATTGGAGTAAAAATAAAATTTATTTATTTATTTTTTATTATATTTATTTTTGTTGTTGGAGCCCTTACCTTCACCTTTTCTACACGTGGAAAAGTTGAAGAGGAAACCAAAACCAAAACTGTTGCCGTTTCTAAGGTCAATCGTACAGATCTTTCTCAAACCATCACATTAAGTGCTGAACTTGTTCCGTTTACGGAAGCGACTCTCTATGCGAAAGTGCCAGGATACTTAAAAGAAATTAGAGTGGATATTGGAGATCAAGTAAAATCTGGAGAAATATTAGCTATTCTTGATGTTCCTGAACTTGTTAATACTCTTGCAAAAAATAAAGCTGCTTTAGATCAAGCTAAGCTCGATCTCACAAGAATAGCGGGCGTTAGCAAAAAACGTCCAGAATTAGTTGCTCAAGAAACCGTTGATAAGATAACAGAGGCTTACAAAATTGCCCAAGCAACTTATGAACACTCAAAAACAATGCATAATTACTCTGTCATTACGGCCCCTTTTGACGGTGTTATTACACAACGATTTGTGGATGAAGGGGCAATGATTCAAGAAGGAACCACGACAAATACACAAGCTATTCCTATTGTACATGTTGCTGATAATAATAAATTCCGCTTAGTTTTTCCAGTACCTGAATCTATTGTCTCACTGGTTAAACCTGGCGATCAGGTAGATATAAACATTCTCTCTATTGATAAAAGTTTTATAGGCTCTATTGCCCGTATTGCGAGTCGAGTCAGTACTGATACCCGCACAATGGAAACTCAGGTTGATGTGTATAACAACGCCTCTTTAAACTTGGCTCCAGGAATGTATGCTTCAGCGAAATTATACTTGAAAGAGAAAAAAGATGTATTGGCTCTTCCTGTTCCTGCTGTGGAAATAATTCCTGAACCAAATGTATGGCTGATTAATAAAGATAACGAAATTGAAAAGCGTTCTGTAACCCTTGGTTTGCAGACGCCAGATATGGTTGAAATACTAAGCGGCCTTCAAGAAGGAGATTTAGTTATCTATGGAAACCGGAATACCCTTGCTCTTGGAATGAGCGTAAAACCAAAAATTATAGAAGTATTTAAAGAAATAAAAGAAAATTAAATTCAGGGAACAAATAAAGTGAAGTATGCGAAAGAAAACCTTATTGAAGCCTTGCGTCATTTTTCAACGCCAACGATTTGTAACGCTATAGAAATGCTTAAATCCCGCTTGCGAAATGAAGGTTATGCAATAAATACAAATTTAACCAATCACAATCCTCACCCCCAGTCAATGGTAGGGTATGCCATTACATTCAAAATACGAACGTCCGATCCTCCCATCAAAGACCATTATTATGAGGACCGTGAAGACTGGTGGGATAGAGTTTTATCTATTCCAAGCCCTCGCATTGCGGTGATTCAAGATTTAGATTTTCCTACTGGAGTTGGTTCCGTTGTCGGGATTATTCACGCCTTGATCTTTAAGTCTCTTGGGTGTATAGGCATTGTCACCAATGGTGCAATAAGGGATATCTCTTTAATAAGAAAAGAGAAAATGCACATTTATTCAAATAAGCTGGTTCCTTCACATGCTTATTCACATATTGTTGAAGTTGGCTCACCCGTTACTATCGCAGGATTAACTATTAAATCAGGAGATTTAATGCATGGAGACGATAATGGAATTGCTTCTGTACCCATAAATTCTGTGGAGACTATTCTCCTCAATGCCGAAAAAATCTTTCAAGAAGAAAAGAAAATTATCGATTTTTGTCATTCTAAAGAATTTAGTCTTTCCGAATTAAAAAGACTTGTGAAAGAATACGAAAGATAAATGGCTCGATTTTCTTTAAAATATCCTTATTTTATAATTGTATGCTGTTTGATTCTCTGTGTGATGGGCATCGTAAGCGTTGTTCGTTTGCCAGTAGATTTATTTCCCAAAATAAAAATTCCCGTAGTTGTTGTCGCAACCTTTTATAATGGTATGCCTCCCGAACAAATTGAAACAACGATTACAGCCAGATTTGAAAGGTTTTTTACTCTTGGGAGTAATATAGATCACATCGAATCACGTTCTCTCCCTGGGGTAAGTATTATTAAAATTTTCTTTCAACCAGGGACAGATGCAGATTTAGCGGTAGCCAATATTGCAAACCTTGCGATGGCCAATCTTGCTCGTTTACCTGCGGGAACATTACCCCCTATCGTCCTAAAGTTTGACGCCTCTAGTCTTCCCGTATGTCTGATAAGTCTCAAAGCAAATGATTTAAATCAAGCGGCCCTCAGAGATGCGGGACAATTTAATGTTCGTGATCAAGTTGCCACTGTTCCTGGAGCCTCCGTACCCCTCCCTTTTGGAGGTAAATATCGACAAATTATGGTTTACGTTGACCCTATAAAATTAGAGTCCTATCAATTAAGTGCCATGGATGTCGTTCGAACAGTTAATGATTCAAATCTCATTCTCCCCGTGGGTTTTGCTTACCTTGGACAAACCTATTATAATCTATTTAGTAACGCTCAAACCACGCTTGAGGAACTTAATACAATTCCCATAAAAACCATTGGGACTTCATCAGCTATGGTTAAAGATGTGGGGCAAGCTAAAGATGCCGCACAAATTCAAACAACGATTGTGCTCATCGACGGAAAACCTTCTGTTTATCTTCCCATACTCAAACAAGGGGGTGATTCTAATACCATTGCGATTGTAGATGGGATAAAGGAAGTTCTGTCTCATCTTGTGGATGTTCCCAAAGAATTGGTGACAAAAGTTGTTTTTGATCAGTCTCTGTTTATTAAGAATTCGATTAAAAGCCTCATTTATGAAGGATCTCTTGGCCTTGGATTGACTGCAGTCATGATTTTAATTTTTTTAAGCAGTTTTAGAGCGACGGTTGCGACTTTTTTTTCTATTCCTCTCTCAGTTCTTGGAACTTTTGCGATTTTGGCATTGGGTGACAACTCAATTAATGCAATGATTCTAGGAGGATTAGCTCTGGCTTTTTCACGTCTTATTGATAATTCTGTAATCGTTTTAGAAAATATATATCGTCACTTAGAACTGGGAGAAACTCCCAAAGTAGCAGCTGAAAAGGGAGGACGAGAAGTCGCCCTCCCTGTTCTATCGGCGACTTTGACGGCTAGCATCGTTTTTCTGCCCGTTGTCCTACTTTATGGCGTTAGCAAATATCTTTTTAGTGCTCTTGCCCTTTCAACGGTTATTGCTCTCTTTGTCTCTTATGTTGTCGCGATGACAGTTGTTCCTCTTTTTTGTGCGACCTTTTTAAAACCGAGGAACAATCCTGATTCTAATGCAAGGGGGAGTCATTCCCTATGATGAGGCCCTTTTTATTCAGCGAACATTTTTCTATATGGTTTGATGGGAAATTTAAGAACCTCCTCACTCTCTATGATAGGTACGTTAAAAAAACCTTAGAGTTACCACGACGAACACTTGTCCTCTTATTAGGAGGAATTATATTAAGTTTTGGATTCATTCCTTTTATTGGCATTTCTTATTTTCCTGTCACAGACTCAGGATTTTTTATCATCAACATAAAGGCCCCCACGGGAACACGCGTTGAAGCAACGGCGCAAGACGTCAAAAAAGTTGAAGATATCATCCGACGTATAGCTCAGGATGATGTCGAAATGATTGTTTCAAATATTGGTATAACCCCTGATTTTACGGCCATGTATACGAGTAATACAGCATCACATATGGCCTTTGTTCAGGTGAACTTAAAAGAAAAACGGAAGGAAAGCACAGCTCGCATCATAGAGCGCATACGGCCCACACTTCAACAAGAATTGCCACAATTAAGAGCCTATTTCCAATCTGGAGGTCTTGTGGATGCTATTGTGAGTCAAGGTGTTCCTGCACCGATTGATATTCAGATCTCTGGTTTTGACCTTCAGGAAGTTTATAAGATTTCATCTCTGATTGCTTCAAAAGTCACCGCCCTCGAAAGTGTAAGAGATGTCTTTATTCCCCAGGATATTGATGCTCCCTCTTTAATGCTTGATATTAATCGAGAGTATGCCAGTGAATTAGGGTTAAGCCCGCAAGAAATTATCCATACTGTTATTACGTCTCTGACGTCCAATCAGATGATAGCCCCTAATTATTGGATAGATCCAAAAAATGGGAATGACTATTTTTTGACCGTTCAATATCCAGAAGGAATAGTAAACACCTTGCAGGACTTAAAAAGTATTCCCCTACGTTCGCCTAAGGGACAAAATACAGTTTATTTAGACTCTGTTACTACTATTAAGCCCTTTGTTTCACCAACAGTTGTAACCCATTATCAATTGCAGCGAGTCATTGATGTTTACGTTTCCCCTAAGGGAGAAGACTTAGGGCATATCTCTCATCAGATCAATAACATCCTTAAGGAAATTAAGATACCTCAGAACATTACTGTAGAGATGCGTGGATTAGTAGAGAGTATGCAGGCTTCATTCAATAGCTTTGGAGTTGGCTTGATTCTCTCCATTTTTCTGGTTTATCTGGTTCTTGTGGCACAGTTTAAATCCTTTGTAGATCCTTTTATTATTTTACTAGCCGTCCTTCCCGGTTTGAGTGGGACTATTCTTATATTGTTTTTTACGGGTACGACATTTAATATTATTTCTCTTATGGGAACCTTAATGATGATCGGCATTACTGTTTCAAATTCAATTTTGATTGTAGAATTTACCCATCGCTTGCTTAAGGAGGGTCTGAATTTAAATGAAGCGGTTATTAGTGCTTGTAAAGTAAGACTTAGACCTATTTTGATGACGTCCCTAGCAACAATTATCGGTCTTCTGCCTATGTCATTAGGGTTGAGCACAGGAAGTGAAACCTATGCTCCCTTAGCCCGAGTGATTATTGGAGGATTGAGCCTCTCCGTCATTGTCACAGTTTTTCTGATTCCTGCGGCATGCCTTGTTATTTATCAGAAACGTCTGCTTGTGCAATCTAAAGGACCAGAAGTGAATGCATAAGACATTGGCTAAAAAAATTCATTTTTTAAAAAATCTTCTCAGGGAGGTTGCTTGGATAATATACACATTGAACTTAAAGATACCATGTTTCATACCGACGTGCGTCATTCCCGCACAGGGGAGAATCCATAAAATAGTTGTTTTGTTACAGATAGTTTTATTGGATCCCCGCTTTCGCAGGGATGACACCAGAGGAAAACAAAATAAGGTCTCTTCAGTCCTGATGAGTATAGCTATAAATATTGTCTTGTCTGCAAATAATGCTACTTATGCCGCGTCTGAAAGTCATTTGGCTAACAACCTGAAACCCCTTACGCTTAACCAAGCCATTGAAATTGCACTCAATCAACATCCCGATATTCTCTCTAGTAAATTTCGTATTGAGGCAGGCCAGGAAGAAGTCACTCAAGTTCAATCTAAGTATTTTCCGCAAATATCTGGAGATGCTGCGGGAGTTTATGCCAAGAATAATATAGTGCGGGCTGCAGCTATTGGCGGAATTACGAGTCCTCATATTGTGAAACGTGTGTCTTATGGGGTTGTCGTCAATCAAATGATTACTGACTTTGGTCGCACGAGTAATCTTGCAAGCGCAGCGAAATCAGGAGTTGATGCAAAAATTGCAAAATCTCTTTCTGTCCGTGAAGGCGTTATATTTAATGTGACTCAAGCTTATTATAATCAACTGCGTGCCCAGGAAATCTTAAAAGTTGTCAGTGAAACACTTAGAGTGCGCTCCTCTTTGTTTGAGAAAATTCAATTACTATATCAAGAAAAGTTAAAAGCTGAGTTTGATGTCAGTATTGCCAAACAAAGTGTTGATGAAGCTAATCTTCTCATCTTGACCGCTCAAAATGATTTGGACGATGCGCAGGCTGAGTTATCACAAGCCTTAGGTTATGGAGACCTAAAGTGCTACTCTCTAACGGAAAAGATAGACACCAAACCATATACTTCAGAGTTAGATCCTCTTTTAAAAATTGCAAAACAGTTTAATCCAGAACTTGTAACTTTAAAGGCTGAAGTTCTAGAAAAAAAGTTTCAATATGAATCTGCACAAGCTGAAAACTATCCTACAGTTAATGTCATTGGTTATGCAGGAATGAATCCGGTTCGACAAAAACTTCTGATGGATTCCTCTTATGCTACAGCTGGGGTAGCTATTGATGTACCTATCTTTACAGGGGGTCTCATAACTGCTGAAGAAAAGCAAAAACTTTTTGAGATGAAAGCCTTAGAGAAAGAATTTATTGCAAAAGAAAATCAGATTATGCGGGATGTCCGGCAAGCTTGGAATAATGTGCAAAGCTCTTATCAAAATATTGGCGTTTTGAAGGAGCTCTTTTTAAACAATATGAAGGCTCTTGAGTTAGCACAAGCAAGTTATGAATTTGGGTTAATATCAATTGTCGATCTTATACAAGAACAACTCAGAAAAACACAGGCAGAGATTTCTTTTTCGACAGCTCGTTATGACTATTTAGTGAATTGTGCTCTTTTAAATCTCTTTTTAGGTAATGAAAAGCACTAATCTAAAAAGGCGAATTAAAAATTCAGATAGGAAAAAATCCGGATTTTTAAAAAGTCGATGAGACATAAATAAAGAACTGTGAACCCCAAAAGTCCAAAAATTAAAGTAGGATTAAGGGGTGTCATAAGAATCCCATAGATAGCCATGGTACTCACAAGCGCAATATCCATAAAGGTAACACATAAAAGCCAGTTTGACGGTCTTGAATTCCAAAAATGTTTGCGTTCTCTAATGAGATAAATGTTTCCTTGGCCTGTAAAAACGAGTGTTAGAAAAACAAGGGTTTGGAGTTCCTTCAAAGAAAGATGGAGATAATTTTTTCCAATGAGGAAGACAGAAAATGAAAAAAGAAGAACTAAACATGCTAAGAATCCTCCTGCCTTCATAAGTTTACCAACTTCCCACCGTTCAGGCTTTGGGGAGTTAGTAACACGATCTGTTGCAATGGCCATACTGGCAAAGTCATTGGTAAAAAGAAGAACAACAATGAGAAGGGGAGTGATAATCAAATCATTTGCAAAAACAAAGCCTAAACTTGAAAGTATGATAATTTCAAGACTTTTCATGGTCTTATTGAGGATATAGGTCAACATTCGTTGATAGATTCGTCGACTGGTTCTGATCGCGGAAAGAATCCCCGACAAACCTGACTCAACTAACACGATAGAAGCTGCACTTTTAGCGACGTCCATGGCATTAGAAACGGCAATTCCAACTTCAGCTTGTTTAAGAGCAGGAGCATCATTAACACCATCCCCCGTCATCCCGACAATGTGATTACTTTTCTGTAAGTTTTTTACCATATTAAATTTATCTTCAGGAAATATGCCTGCAAAGGCATCACATTTGAGGATATCTGCAGGTTTATTTTTATGGATCAGATCTGAAGAGCACACGCGCTTTCCAATTCCCACTTCCATGGCAATGGTTTTAGCCGTTTCTATACTATCACCTGTTAGCATGAGCATACGGAGGCCTAAGTTCTTGAGAGCTTTAATGATTTGTTTTGCCCCCTTTTGGGGAGGATCATAAAAGCCAATAAGCCCAGCCAATTCTAGTTTTTTATCATTTTTACTTCCCACGGCGATAGCAATTACTCGATACCCTTTTATGGCCATGGAAGAGAGCACTTTCGACATTTCAGATTTTTTGGCTGTCAATTTTGAAATAACAAGAGGCGCTCCCTTCAAAACATGAATCTGTTTTCCATTTTCCTTTACAAAAGCTTCTGTCTTCTTGAGAGAAGGATCAAAAGGAATAGATTTAATAATCTTTCCTTTTGAAAGGGAAAGATGTTTTGCACGGACAGCCTCTAATATGGCTGTATCCATAGGATCTTGCGTAGACTCCTGACTTGCAAGAGCCGCTAAAACCAAAAGACGATCTTCCGAATAGGGAGAGAAAGGCTTTAACTCAGCCAATTCAAGGGAGTTTTGAGTAATTGTACCAGTCTTATCGATACAGAGAATATCCATCGTTGCTGCTTCTTCAATAGCTGCTAAATGGGTAACAAGGACGCCACGTTTTGTAAGATGGAGAGCACCAATGGCAGTTGCAAGTGTAAATGTTGCGGGAAGGGCAATGGGGATAGACGCCACCAATAAAATCAGGACAAAGGGAATGATGCTTGTAAGAGGGTGATTGATAAGGAGGGCATATCCTAAAATCACAAGAACAAAAAAAATGTTAACAGCAACAAGATACTTCACAATAGAAAAAATAATGTCTTTTATGTGGCTCTTTGTTTGCGATGTTTGTAAGAGACTTACTGTTTTTCCAAAAAAGGTTTTTTTTCCCGTTGCAATGACCTCTCCTGTTGCTTCTCCCTTTTGGATAATAGAGCCTGAATAAAGAAGATCCCCGTCCTTCTTTTCAAGCGGTAAGGATTCTCCCGTGAGAGCAGACTGATCGGCAAGAACGTCTCCCTCAAAGAGAAGAATATCAGCAGGTGCAAAATCTCCCATCCGCATGTAAATTCTATCGCCTGGAACAAGATTTTCAGCAGGAATTGATTGCCAAGCAGAATCCCTTAAAACACGAGCTTGAATGGAAAGGTTATTCTTTAAAATTGTAAGCGCACGATTTGCACGTTCTTCCTGAAAAAAACTAAGGAGCGAGTTGCATATTAATAAGACCGCAATAATAAACGCCTCATCGTATTTTACGAGAACAATTTGGATAATGATCGCAATTTCGAGCATCCAGGGAATAGGAGCCCAAAATTTTTGAAGAAATATGAAAAACTGATTCCGTTTTTTTTCCTCAACACAGTTGGGGCCATATCTTAATAATCGTTCTTGAGCGTCTTTCGTTGTGAGCCCAGTAAATTTTTCATGCATGAGTCATACGTTCTTCCTCTTTAAAAGGACTATGAAAGTGTCTAAAGGGTCTAATTTTGCGCACAAAATCCCATGCCATCAATAATGCAGCAATCGCAAAAAACAAGAGGAAAACAAAATAAAGTATTTTCACGTCCAATGAGTATAACATATTTTCTTTTGCGAAAAATTAGTATCACATTATAAAATTTTTCTCCTTACTACTTAATTTACCAAAATAAATCACAGTTAACACAGATTATATTTAAAATAAAAATAATTTAAAAATAGTAAAAAACAAAACTATTAAGTAATTATTTACGATAAAGTGCTACATTGCTTTAAGTAAGTAATTTTGAAAACAACCGAAAGGATACGAAATGAAAATAAGGATGACATTTATAATAATGGGTATTTTTATTGGGACAACCACAAATCTTGTCCATGCTCAAAATAATGGACTTATGCATATTCAAAATCATGGAATAAAAGTTGATCATTCAATACAAAAGGTTTCTACAGAGTTTATGCGCAAACAAGAAAGCTGCAAGCGTTCAGACCCACGTTGCTAATTCTCACGACATTATTGCTTAATGAATTCAGCCTTTGATTTTTGACACATAAAGAAGCTTTCTTGTAAGAAAGCTTCTTTGTCTTATCATTACTCACTAGCCTTATTATTCTTTCGGCCCTTTATATCAAGAGCTTTCCTATCTTCAGCGCTCAGCGGCACAGGTTTTAGAGTTACGGTAAGATCGGTGAGTTTTCCAGTAAATTTAAAGGGGACTTTATAGTCCTTATCCTCAACAGACGTACCCGTATCAAGCCCAACATCAAAGGTTTCGTTCCATTGTAAAATAAATGGAATCGTCCGATCAATACGATGGTTGGCAATCTCTTTACCATCTACCTTTAACACGCCCAAACCGCCTTTGCCGAGGCCTCCCCCATCATATTCGAAGTCAAAGACCAGAGTATGCTTACCCGGTGAAAGCGCTTCATTACCCTCCCAGCGAGTCCGCTCAACGTCAACAAAATTATATAAGAAAACAGGCTTGCCCTTTAGAAGATAGAATCCATACCCCCCAAATCGGCCACCATCCGTCACCAACATTCCCTCAGCACCCTCTTTGGGAATTTCTATATCAGCAGAGATGATAAATGACTGATTGAGAACGTTTGGCGCATCATTATTTGGAATACCTGATATTTTCCCTGAATAAGTAAACTTGGTTTTTCCTCCCATATGGCTAGGTCGTGGGATGTTAATGCGTTTCGTTGTTGATGTATCGAGAGGGAGAACATTATGTTTTGCGGCTTCCACCCAAAACATCTCCTGAAGTTCCAGCAGCTTTTTAGGATAAGTAGCAGAAACGTCATTAAATTGAGTCCAGTCTTTCGTGAGATCATAAAGCTCCCACTTAAACTCATTGGCTGCATCCTTACCCGCTTCTATCGTAATGTCCCAAGGTGGTTTGATGGGTGTTGTACTTGCAATCCATCCGTCATGATACAAGGCACGGTTGCCAAACATTTCAAAATATTGAGTATGGTGTTTCGAGGGAGCATTAGCATTTTGTTTATCAAAGGTATACATCAGACTTACGCCCTCGATTGGCTTTTGAGGCACACCGTTGACCATGTCAGGTTCCTCAATACCTGTTGCCTCTAAGATTGTAGGCACAATATCGATGACATGATGGAACTGGTTTCGAATCCCGCCCGCATCCTTAATGACTTTTGGCCAAGCGATCGCCATTCCTTGGCGTGTGCCACCAAAGTGTGAGGCTATCTGTTTTGTCCATTTGAAAGGCGTATCGAAAGCCCAGCTCCACGGAACAGCAAAATGAGGGTAGGTCATAGAAGAACCCCAAATCGTATAGAAATCCTTAAGCTGTGCTTCGACAGGGATGTTGACACCGTTAAAGCTTGCCATTTCGTTTGGGGTTCCTGTCATGGTTCCTTCAGGACTCGCTCCATTATCTCCACTAATATAAATAATTAAGGTATTATCAAGTTTGCCCATGTCTTCTACAGCTTGGATAACGCGGCCTATTTCGTAGTCTGTATAAGCCAGGTAAGCCGCATAAACCTCAGCTTGACGCGCATATAGCTTTTTTTGATCACTAGTTAGCGTGTCCCAATGAGGAAGCAAATCATCAGGCCAAGGAGTCAATTGAGCACTTTGCGGGATCACACCCAATCGCTTTTGATTGGCAAAGATCTTCTCACGTTCCACATTCCATCCTTCATCAAAGTGACCCTTGAATTTTTCAATCCATTCCGGAGTGGGATGATGAGGAGAGTGAGTTCCTCCAGGGACGTAATAGACAAAAAAGGGTTTTTCTGGTGCAATCTCATTGATCTGCTTCATCCAGTTTATGGCTTCATCAGCCATAGCCGTCGTAAGATTCCAGCCTGGTTTTCCAATGTACGGATAGATTGGAGAGGTGTTACGAAATAAGTCCGGCTCCCATTGGCTCGTATCACCGCCATTAAAACCATAGAAATATTCAAACCCTAAGCCCGTTGGCCAGTGATCGAAAGGACCAACTTGGCTCTCCTGAAAGACGGGAGTAGTATGATTTTTGCCAAACCATGATGTGCCATATCCGTTTTGCTTTAGGATTTCCCCTATGGTTGCTGTATCTTTTTCGATGATGGTATCATAACCAGGGTAACCCGTCGACATTTCAGAAATCATTCCAAAGTGTACAGAATGATGATTGCGACCCGTGATTAAAGCGGCGCGTGTCGGAGAACAGAGAGCCGTAGAATGAAACTGGGTATAACGTAATCCCATTTTAGCTATTCGATCCAACGCAGGAGTTGGGATGGTTCCTCCGAACGTACTTGGAGCACCAAACCCAACATCATCGGTCATAATCAATAGAATATTAGGGGCACCTTTAGGAGGAGTTATTTGTGGGGGCCACCATGGTTTTGATTGGTAGGCATTTAAGTTAATTTCTTCACCAAATTTTGGAGGAGACTCTGGAAGTATTTTGGAATCCAATGACTCCATTGCAGAAGGCAAGCCAAGAGGACCTGTTCCCTGCTGGGCATGAGCCATCATCCCAACTAGTAAAAACAAGTGACTGAGAAATAATCTCTTTATAGCACTTTTATAGGTAAGGGCTTTGCCTATGACGATCACGTGATACTCCCTTTCTTAAATCTTCTTTAATGTAATCCTCTCTTTAATCCTTAAAAATCAGAAGAGAATGCAAAACTGGGTTTTTTCATCTTCATTAGGTTTATAGAGTTTTGATTAATAAACGCTTAACAAGCGTGGAATAAGGCTACGTGCTTAATTGACATTTTTCTTATCTTGTACACAGCGAAATCCTACATTTCCCAACGCTGTATCCGGTGAGGTTTTCATTCTTGCTGAAACCCGATATCCCATACAATAGCTTTTATGGCAAAGGAATGACCCTCCACGTAAAACATATTTTTTGACATGCGGATCATCGGGATCAAAACTTTTTTCAATATTATGTGGATTAACTGCAATGCCTTGTTTTTCTAAAGTTGAATAATAGCTTGCATCATAAAGATCAGCCGTCCATTCCCAAACATTTCCCGCCATATCATAAAGACCATAACCATTGGGTGGATAGGCCTTCACAGAAGTTGTCCAAGGGGAGTGATCTTTTTTTGTGCTTTGATGAGGGAAAACACCTTGCCATATGTTAGCTTTAACGATTTTTGCGTCAACGTCCTCATCCCCCCAAGGATACATTTTATTTTCCAAACCACCCCTGGCTGCCCATTCCCGTTCGGCTTCAGTAGGTAATCTTTTCCCTTTCCATTGACAAAAAGCATTCGCATCTTCCCAAGACATATGGACAACGGGGTGATCATTCCCAAATATTTGTGAGTTAGGTCCTAGAGGATGCCGCCAATTCGCACCATTAACCCACAGCCACCACTGACTTGGATCACTCAAATTAATGGCATGATCGGGAGGAGAAAAAACGAGAGAACCCGGTGCTAACACTTTTGCAGACGGTTTAGGCGTATCTGGAGGTAATTGTTCTTTCAATAACTCCCAATCCACGGGTTTTTCAGCAGTTGTAACATAGTGTGTCTTCTCTACAAATTCTTCGAATTGCTCATTCGTTACTTCTGTTTCATCCATATAAAAACTATCCAGCTTGACTTCATGAAGGGGAAGTTCATCGCGTTTTGTTTGACTGTCATGACCTCCCATCATAAAAGAACCAGAAGGAATTTCGACCATTCCTTTAGGTTTTGTTTTGTGAGATGAGGCTAAGATCGCATTTTTTTTTAAAGACTTCCCACAAGAACAAGGAAGATTAGTTTTGTCTTTGTCATTGTTGGCATAACCATTATAACACCCAAGTATAAAAAAGAATAAAAAAAAATATTTAATCATTTTTATCTCAATTTTCGTATGATTTTTATACTTTATGGACGAAAACAAAAAAATTATTCCTCTCACTATTTTTTTAAAAAGTATCAAACGCTATTTTCGTAGACCCTGGCAAGAAAAAAATAAATCGTGAATAGGAACCTTGAGCAAGGTTGCCTTAGCGTTGTTGTTTAAATAGGGTTGTGTATTCATTTGAATACCATATCTATGAAATGTGGATCAGTGAACAATAAATTTATGCGATGGAGGGTCATGTGAAAGAGATGTCTATGGAGATATTTAAAGGAATTTTTTTTGCTCTTGTTTGGGTAGGGTGTGTTCCACAAGCCTATGCAAACCCGTATGATAATAATGAAGATTATGCAATCCATCAGAAAGTTTCTAATCTCTTTTTTAGAAAACCGCCTAAAAATCCAGCAACAATTGCGGTTTTAGAAAAATTTCAGGAAGAATATGCGCGTTCTTCGAAAGTATCGAGGATAGAATTAGGTGGGCTTTCTTCGCGCTCACGCATTCTCCTGTTATACGCTATTTCTCAAAAAATATTTGATAAATACAATGCTGAAAAAGCTTCTGAGAATCTTTGCAAGGAGGATTCATTTTTTGAAAAAAGTCAACAATTAGGGCAGCCCCTACATTCTAAACACTCCATATCTTATTCTTTTGGGAAAGCCGATTTTTCTGTATGGTATACTCCAAGCGAGAGGGATCCAGGAAGCTTATTAATAAGTGGTTTAACTTGTAACACTCTTTGGAGGGGATTAGCCTCTGTAAATACACAAGTTGTGGCTGATTACTTTCTTCGTGCACGTTTGCAGCAAGCTCCTTGTGGATTATTAGATCACGACAGAGCAACTATTTTCTTAGATTTTGAAATTGCACGTAGGCTAATGGGAAATGAAGAAATTCCTATTGCTTCTGCAATCATCAATTTCCTAAAGCTTTCTAAGAAATATTCTGAGTATCCTCTTCATTGTTTTTTCGAGGAACCTACAGTGGAGATTGAAGAAGTGGGGTTTGTTGACAACAGTAAAAACGCGGAAGAAATTTCTAATAAAGAAAGCGATGCTGAAGAAGTCTGCTTTGAGGAAATCGAAATTTATCGTGGATATAATCCTTTTAAAGGTCCTCCATGGATTGGAAAAGCAGCTACAAAGAATATTCTTACTGAACGTTACAAGAAAAAGGAAGAAAAGCTTGAGCATAAAAAGAGTGAGGCTGAAGGGAGGTTGATTAATGAGAATAAAGAAGAACGCAGAGAAATTAAGGCAGAAGCTAAAGGCAGATGGCTAAAGAAAAAAGCTCAGGAGTGGTGGACAGCTGAGCTTAATACACTTAAAGAACAAATGAACAGTATGAAGGAGTCTAAAGAGAAAGAAGAGTTCAAGGATTCCCTTGAGTGTAACTGGATTGTGGAAGACAGAAAAAAGGGGTGGATTAAGAACAATCAGAAGGCATTAGAAGATGAATATATTATAACTTTTCAGCACTATACGTATTTTGGAGGGGCTGTTGAAGATGATGATTATTGGGAGCAACCCTCAAATTGATAAGATCAGGACGATAAAAAACAGGAACCTTATTGTCTAACTTGAAAAACTCGCTCTCCGTGAAAAATAGGTACAAAAAGTCCTTTCTCCCCCCATGTGGGGGGAGAAGAATTAACTCTTAGAAATCATACCCGACGCGGAGCAGGGCATCCCCCAATTTTTGACCGCCGCCGAATTGGGAGCTGACATTGCCGATGATGTACAAGCCTTTAGCAAACTGGACGGTCAGGGCAAGGCCGGGGGCCACTTGGTTGCGGGTACGGTTATCTCCTGAAACAATCAAGGAGGAGGCTTGACTGACGAGGCCCCCCTGAACTTTTGCGGTGTTTGGCCCCATGGACCGTTTATGGACCCAGGAAAGCTGTAGGGCAGGACGAATCAGCGCCTCACACAGAACATAGGTTTTATAGACTTGTGCACCGATCTCTCCTCGGAAGAATTGCGACATCCGGCCTTTAATCTTAAAGTCTAAGCTTCGGGCGCCATGCTCCCT
>JAIEOZ010000160.1 GCA_019750035.1 Alphaproteobacteria bacterium
GTCCGGGGAAAATAAATGCGCTTCTCTCAATAACTCTCTCCTCCTGTCATCCCGGAATTTAGGAACCCTACGCGAGCTTTTGCGAGCGTTAGGGTTTCTTAATGTCCGGGATCCAGGCGTTCTTTGTTGCAAACACTGCTGGATCCCGGATATTAAGACAAGCAACCTCTCACTTTGTTCGCGGTGCTTTTCTAAATTCCGGGATGACAAAAGAGGGGACAGTTTTCAAGTCCTCCCTTTGGCAGGTTTCTTTATTGCTCTTGTTTCAACTCACCTTTTTCATGCCCTTCTTATCTTTCCCCGGACACCAGTGCGCTTCTGCGGGGATGACACGAGAGGAAAACACAATAAGGTATCTTCACATCTGATGAGTATATTATAATGTCATACTGACAGTAAGGACAAAAAAATATGCGCAAATATTCTTATAGACTCTCTCTCTTTGTGATTTTGAGTCAGTTGATATTTTTACCCTATTTTGTTTCTGCCGATCAGATGAGTTTTCCCTTAAAGCTAACAAGTCCGGCGTTTCACGATAAGGGTCAAATTCCTCTTCAATACACCCGAGATGGCCAAGATGTCTCCCCTCCCCTTGTGTGGACAAATGTGCCAAAAAACACTGAATCCTTAGCTCTGATTTGTGAAGATCCTGATGCACCAAGTGGAGTTTGGATTCACTGGGTTCTTTATAACATTCCCTCCCATTTACGCCAAATAGAAGAAGGAGGAAGAAATCTACCTGACAGCGTCCTTGTTGGAAGGAATAGTTGGAACAATATCATCTACAATGGCCCTCATCCCCCTTATGGAATCCACCACTACACATTCACACTTTATGCTTTAGACATCGTTTTGCAGCTTGAAAAAGGAGCGACTAGCACTGAACTTCGACGAGCTATGCGAGAACATATCCTTGCTGAAAGTAGTCTTACAGGACTTTATCAAGCAAAATAGGTTCATTCCAATGGAATCAATGTAATCTTATGATTTTTGATGCCAAGCGCAACTTTACCTGATTTTAGGGCAAGAGCTGCATTGCCAAATATCTCGCGACGCCATCCTTCCAACGCCGGAACGTGAGGGTTAGAAGAGCGGGCAATCACTTCTAAATCTGCACTTGTGGCAAGTAATTTTTGAGCAACGTGATATTTTTCAGCTTTAATTTTGAGAAGAAGCTTCAGCATTTCCACAAGAGCGGCTGCACCCGGTGGAGAAGCTCCTTCCTTTTTAACCGGAGGACAATCTTCCAGAGGTAAGACCTGAGCTTTTGCAATAAGCGCTAAAACAACTTTGCCCTCTTCTCCTTCAATAAAGGAGGATGTAAGACCACGCATTCTGCTCAGCTCTTGCTTAGACTGAGGGGCTGCAGCAGCAAGATCGAGCATCACTTCATCTCGTATCACGCGACCTCTGGGAACATTACGGCTTTGCGCCGTTATTTCTCTCCAGGCTACAATTTCTCTAAAAATAGCTAACATACGAGGCTTTGGAGAACGTACTTTAATTTTTTGCCATATAGCATAAGGATCTACGGCGTAAGTTCCAGGATCTTTAAGAATACCTAGTTCATCTTCAAGCCAATGAAGGCGATCTCCTGCCAAAATTTTTGCATAGAGCTTTTCATAGATATCCCGCAAATGGATAACATCCCCCAAAGCATAAGCAAGTTGCTTTTCTGTTAAAGGTCGCTGAGCCCAATGGGTATAACGAGAAGATTTATCAAGAGAAACCTTAGCATACTTTTGAACAAGCACATCATAGCCTATGGATTCACCAAAGCCACAGACCATCGCGGCAATTTGTGTATCAAAAAGGGGTGTTGGGATGTTTCCTGTTAAATGATAAAAAATTTCAATATCTTGACGTGCGGAATGAAACACCTTAATGACATGTGGATTCTGCAAAAGCTCAAAAAAAGGCTGAAGGTCTATGTCCTTAGCTAAAGGATCAATGGCAACAGCTTTATCTTCCAAACCGACTTGAATAAGGCAGAGTTGGGGCCAATAAGTTGTTTCCCTTATAAACTCTGTATCTACCGTAATATAGGATGACAGGGCCGCTCTTTTACAAAAAGCAATGAGGTCAGATGTTGTGGTTAGTAAGCTCATGTATTCTGGTTATCATTGAAAGCGAATCTTGACAAGAGGCTCAAAATCCCTACCACTATCAACAAGAAAATAAATTGAACAAGAGTGAAGACATGTTAAATCCTTATCGTACACACACATGTGGCGCTTTACGCCTTAAAAACACAAAAGAAACCGTCCGCCTGTCAGGTTGGGTTCACCGCAAACGAGACCATGGTCAACTCTTATTTATTGACCTTAGAGATCATTACGGTATTACCCAATGTGTGATTAACTCCGACAGTCCGTTCTTTCATGAGACTGAATCCATAAGGCTTGAAAGCGTGATTACTATTACGGGTCGTGTTGTTGAACGAACAGCTGAAACCATCAATTCCCATATGGCAACAGGTGAAATAGAAATTATTATTGACGAAATGATCGTTCAGTCAAAAGCAGATATGCTTCCTCTCCAAGTTAACAGTAATGCTGAATTTCCCGAAGAAACACGCCTTAAATATCGTTTTTTGGACTTAAGGCGCGAAAAAATGCACGCAAATATTATCTTGCGAAGCCAAGTCATCGCCTTTCTCCGCCAAAAAATGATCGACCAAGGATTTTTAGAGTTTCAAACTCCAATCTTAACGGCTAGCTCTCCTGAAGGAGCGCGAGATTATTTAGTTCCTAGCCGCGTTCATCCGGGTAAGTTTTATGCTCTTCCTCAAGCACCGCAACAATTTAAACAACTGCTTATGGTCGCTGGATTTGATCGGTATTTTCAAATCGCCCCTTGTTTTAGAGATGAAGATGCACGTGCTGACCGCTCTCCAGGAGAATTCTATCAACTTGACTTTGAGATGTCTTTTGTGACGCAAGAGGATGTTTTTGCCGCAATAGAACCTGTTCTTCATGATGCTTTTGTCGAATTTGGCAAGGGAAAAACAGTGACTCCCCTTCCCTTTCCACGCATCCCTTATGCTGAATCTATGCTTAAATATGGTACTGACAAACCTGATTTACGCAATCCCCTTGAAATTATTGATGTCACAGATGTTTTTCAAGGATCTGATTTTAGTCTCTTTGCCAAGGCTATTGAGAAAGGATCCATTGTCAGAGCAATTCCTGCTCCTAACACTGCAACTTACCCAAGAAGCTTCTTTGACAAAATGAATGAATGGGCACGAGAACAAGGTGCTGGTGGATTGGGATACATTACCTTTGCTGCAGAGGGCTCCAAAGGGCCCATTGCCAAGTTTTTAGATGCAAATCAACTCCACACGCTTCAGTCTTTGGCAGCTCTTAAAGACGGAGACACTCTCTTTTTTGCTTGCGATAAACCCAAAACTGCACAAAAGCTCGCAGGACTCGTCCGAACGCGCCTCGGTGAAGAGCTCGATTTGCTCGATAAAAATTCATTCCGCTTTTGCTTCATCGTCGATTTTCCCATGTACGAGTTTAATGAAGAGAAAGGAACGATAGAATTCTCTCATAATCCTTTCTGTATGCCCAAGGGCGGCCTTGAAGCACTTGAGATGCAAGATCCATTGAGTATTATAGCTTATCAATATGATATCGTCTGTAATGGATCAGAACTTTGTAGTGGTGGAATTCGTAATCACCTTCCTGAGGTTATGATCAAAGCTTTTACTCTTGCCGGGTATACACAAGAACAAGTAGAAACACGATTTTCTGGTATGCTGAATGCTTTTCGCTATGGAGCTCCTCCCCATGGAGGTGCCGCCCCTGGAATTGACCGAATTGTAATGCTTCTTGCCGATGAACCCAATCTTCGTGAAGTTGTGGCTTTTCCCATGACTCAAAAAGCTGAAGATCTCCTTGTCGGTGCTCCTGCGGTTGTAAGTCCCGATCTACTCAAAGACCTTCACATTCGGATCCTTCCTCCTCCCCAAAAGGAATAGATCATCACAAACGACTACTAACCATATTATGGATCATTAGTGCCATTAGTATGATGGCTCATGAAGTGTTTTTATTTAAATGTAGTCAACTCCCCTATATAAATAAGTTATTATGCTTTTTAATAGCTTACCATCAATGAAAATTAAAAATTGAAGAATAAATTTATTTCATCATATATTTAATTTTTAAAAAATTTTTAAAAAAACACAATTATTTAATTAATAAAACTACCATTTTTATTTTTTGTTGTTTATCAAAAAAATTTATCATTTTTCACTTCATCAAGAAGAAAGGACTAGAAATTTGAAATTATATGTATATAAGATGAATGGCTTGTAACATTAAATTTGGTAGTTTGTCTTGAGTGAAACGTTAGATAGTTTTTTGGGTGGACGAATTAAGCTTGTTCAACCATCAGATGGATATCGTGCGGGTATTGATCCTATTTTCTTAGCCGCCTCTCTGAATCCTAAACCCCAAGAGAAAATTTTAGATATTGGTGCAGGCGTTGGCGTTGCCTCCATTGCTTTAGCTGTTCGATGTCCACACGCAAATGTGATAGGCCTTGAAGTTCAGCCAGATTTAGTAGACTTCGCACTTAAAAATATCTCAGCTAATCAGGTAAAAGATCGGGTTGAAATGATAAACGGAGACCTTCTTGCCCCTCCGCACTTTTTAAAGGCTAATTCCTTTGACCAGATTATGACGAATCCTCCCTATTACGAATATAATCGCACACAATCCTCTCCTGTCCCTGGAAAAGCACAAGCAAATACGGAAACGGTCGATTTGGGCAAATGGATTAAGCATTGTCTTAAACTGCTTAAACCCAAAGGGGGCTTTACGATGATCCATCGCGCCGAACGTCTTTCAGAAATACTCTTCCACTTAGGTAATCGCGTAGGAGATCTCGTCATTTATCCTCTTTGGCCTGGTTCTAATAAAGCCGCTCGACGAGTCATTATTCAAGGACGTAAAAATATTGGTGGCGAGCTTCGACTCGCGCAAGGCCTGACGCTTCATGGAGGCATGGAAAAATACACGCCTGAAGCTGAAGCTGTTTTGCGACATGCAAAAGCCATTACTCTTTAGGAAATGCTCACTTCCGCTGATAGGATGACAAAGGCCGTTGAGTAAGGCGGTTCATCCGAAAAAGAAACATGAAGACATGCTCTATACCCTGCAGGAAGATGTCCCACTAACTTTTCATAAGCTTTTCCATAAAAGTAGAGAAGAGGCGCTCCGGAAGGCGCACGTCTAACTTCAATATCTTGCCAACTAATTTCTTCTCGTATTCCAGTCCCCAAAGCTTTTACAGCAGCTTCCTTGGCTGCAAAACGATTCGTATAGGCGCGAAGAGAATGAGGACTCCTCATCGCGTAAGCTCGTTCCTCTTTTGTAAATACTCTTTGAATAAATCGTTCCCCAAATTTTTCAAGAAGGCGTTCAATACGCCGCATATCCACTAAATCTACGCCAATACCTATAATCATCTTTACCCTTACCCCAAGGAACATTTCCTGAAATTAATAGAAATTTACGTTTTTCAATCAGCTAACCTGAGTTTTGGACAAAGACTTTCTTTTCATTTTTAAAACAAGTAGTTATTGTCATTGCGAGGAGCGTAAGCGACAAAGCAATCCAGAAAATAAGAACTAAAATCCAGTTGTTTTGGCCTGGATTGATTTGCTTCGCTCGCAATGACGTTTTAAGGTATACTCCCTTATCCAAACTCGCGTTAGCTAACTTCTTTCCACTGAAAGAACACGTTGAGACATTCGAAGGGCTGCCATAATGCCCATTAAATGGTCCACATTTTTTACATCAATATCAATATTTACTTCATAAAACTCTAATGTTCTATTTTTAATCTTAAAATTAATAATATTGGCATTTTCTCGTGCAATAATAGCCGTTATAGCCGCTATTGTCCCTGGTTGATGAATCACAACCAATGAAACACGAGCCGCATGCGGCCCTTTTTCCTGAGAAACTTCGCTCCAAGCCACATCAATCCATCGTTCAGGGGTGTCTATAAATTTTTCGAGCCCCTCACAATCTGAGGTATGGATAGTCACCCCCTTCCCCGTGGTCACAATCCCCATAATATGATCTCCAGGAATAGGATGACAGCATCCGGCAAAATGAACAGCCATCCCAGGAATCAAGCCTGAAATAGAAAGAACTTCTTCTTTATGTTTTTTAGAAGGCCCATGCTTTGGTCCTTTTTTTAAGCGAGGCTTAGACTTATGGAGTGGATACAGAATACGTATGAGTTCGCTTGTTGTTTTTAAGCCTTCTCCCAGGTAAGCATAGGCATCTTCTAAGGTTTTTGCACCAAAAAGTTCAATGACACTTTCTATATGTTTTTCATTAAACTCAAGACGTTCGTGTCGAAGAGATTTTTGAGTGAGTGTCCTTCCTAGATCAACAAATTGCTGACGCATTTGCTGGCGAATAAATCGTCGAATGCTTGCACGTGCTTTACCTGTAACAACAAAACGCTCCCATGTCGGGGAAGGATGCTGCGTTTTAGAGGTGATGATTTCGACTTGATCTCCATTTTCAAGCTCTGTTCGAAGGGGCATGAGTCGCCCATTAATACGCACTCCCGTACAATGATCCCCAACGCTAGAATGAACAGCATAAGCAAAATCAATAGATGTCGCTCCTCGCGGCAACGTTATTAAGTCTCCTTTAGGGGTAAAGCAAAAAACCTGATCTTGGAACATCTCTAATTTAGTATGTTCTAAAAACTCTTCTGGTCCTTCCGCCCTCTCTAAGATCTCTAAAAGACCACGAAGCCACCGATATTGATGACCATCATGAGAGACCCCTTGCTTGTATTGCCAGTGTGCAGCAACGCCCAAATCGGCAACTTGATCCATGTCCTTCGTGCGAATTTGGATTTCTATACGATGTTGATTGGGGCCAATAACAGCCGTATGAATGGATTGATAATTATTTTGCTTAGGAGTGCTTATATAATCCTTGAAACGACCTGGAACAACGGGATAGGTGCCATGAATGACGCCTAGAGAACGGTAACACACAGAAACTGTGTCGACTAAGACACGGAAGGCAATAATGTCAGAAAGTTGCTCAAAAGTAATATTTTTGTGTTGCATCTTCCGCCATATGGAATAAGGCATTTTTTCGCGTCCTGAAACACTTGCCTTAATACCATTGTCTTCTAGAACCCCTTTTAATTCTTCTATAATAGGTGTTAAAAGATCACCATTTTGTTGACGTAAAAAATTAAGACGGGCAACTATAGATTGATTGGCATCCGCGTGTAGTTGAGCAAAAGCTAAGTTTTGCAATTCATCTTTAACCTGATGCAGTCCAATACGTTCGGCAAGGGGCGCATAAATTTCCATCGTTTCTTCAGCAACACGAATCCTCTTCTCTTCTGATTTCAGAAAATGAAGTGTCCGCATGTTATGCAGACGATCCGCAAGCTTTATAAGAAGCACGCGAATATCAGAGGACATTGCAAGGAGAAGTTTGCGAAAATTTTCAGCTTGTTTTGCTTTATCTGATTGAAATTCAATCTGAGAGAGTTTTGTCACCCCATCCACTAAAAAAGCAACTTCTTTACCGAAGAGCTTTTCGATTTCATCTAACGTAGCAATCGTATCTTCCACAGTATCATGGAGGAGGGCCGTGATAATGGTAGCCACATCAAGACGCATGCCAACCAAAATACCTGCAACTTCTAAGGGATGAGTAAAATAAGGATCTCCGGAAGCCCTTTTTTGCGTTCCATGGGCTTTCATAGCAAAAACGTAAGCGCGATTTAAAAGATCTTCATCCGCACTTGGATCATAGGCTTTGACGGCTTCAACAAGCTCATATTGGCGAATCATTAAAGCTCAATTCTTAAGAAAATAAACACCACGCCACGAGGACTTTGGTTATTCTTCTTCCTCAATGACGTCGTCATTGACTTCATCTTCTTCATCATCGCTCATCTCACCATCAAGAGCAAGCTCTTCGACTTCTTTTCGATGATGCTCTTCTCCAGCATAAGCTTGTTCTTCAGTCAAAAGCTGCATAAGTTCTTCTTCCGGTTCTTCACCAGGTATATGTTTTTGAAGAGCAAGAATTAAATTTTCCTGAAGATCATCTAATGAAACCGTTCTTTCGGCTATTTCACGCAACGCAATGACCGGGTTTTTATCATTATCTCGACTAATTGTTAGGGGAGCGCCGGCAACAATCTGTCGTGCCCTTTGAGAAGCAAGCAAAACAAGGTCAAAACGATTTGGAACTTCACGTATGCAATCTTCAACGGTAACACGAGCCATTCTTTTCTCCGATCGTACTTATTAACCCTGGCGAGCTTTAAAGCGAGGATTCATTTTATTAATGACATATACCCGCCCTTTACGACGAATAACGCGGCAGTTCTTATCTCTGAGTTTAATCGTTTTTAAAGAATTTACAATTTTCATCGGTTATTCCATTTAGGTCTATAAAACTTGAGTATAGTTCTAGGTTAAAAACCTTAGACGTGTCAAGGAAGAAAAGAAAAACACGCTTCCCTAAGGACAGGCCATAGTGTTCCTAAAAACTAAAATCCAGTTTTCCGTTATTTATTTCAAAGCTCATTTCAGGATAAACTGGACGCTGTTGATCAAACGTGTTGATGACTCGCCGCTTACAATCTCCACAATCTAGGTTAGTGTCGCCATTACAAGCAGCGCCACATTGTGTTGCAATGAGATTTGATATTATATCTTTTGCTCTTGCGGGATGTCCAAACGTTAAAAAAATGATTATAAATAGAAAGAATATTTGACGCATAGTTTTCTCCTTTTCTTCAGATATTATTTTACACTATATCACAAAATACTTAATAAATCTAATTATTCGGATTTTTTTGCCTGTGCAGCTGTAAAAATCCTTACCTTGGAAACAAAATCCTTTCTTTTTTAAAGGTATATCCGCATAATTGTTGTCTATGGATGAATGGAAACAAAATTTTGATTCTTTAGCGGCAAGAGTTGTGACTCTAGCCAAGAAAGCTGGCAATATTATTTGTCAAATTTACGAAAGTGACTTTGAGGTTTTCAAAAAGAAAGACGGATCTCCCGTTACACAAGCCGATCATGAAAGCCATTTTCTGCTTAAAATGGGTCTTGAAAACTTAACGCCTGCCGTTCCCGTTATTTCAGAAGAAGATGAAAGTTCTTGGGCCATCAAAAGCCCTTATTATTGGCTCATCGATCCCCTTGACGGAACAAAAGGATTTATCAAAAAAACAGGAGAATTTTGCATAAACATAGCCTTAATGGAAAAGGATCGTCCTATTTTTGGGCTTATTCATATTCCTCTAAAGGAGGAAACATTTTACGGTTATAGCAACTGCGCATGGAAACAAGCAAATGGCAAAATATCTTCTATTCACGCGCGTTTTCCTCCTTCTCAAGGAATGAACCTACTTTTGAGTGGATATGGAAAAACATTTAAAGAACAAAGAAGTGCTTTATTAAAATCCTATCCCATTACTAAAATTGAGACCATTCACAGTGCCATAAAGTTCTGTCACATTGCAGCCGGGCAAGCTGATCTCTATATAAGATTTGCACCCTGTGGTGAATGGGACACAGCTGCGGGACACATTCTTGTAGAAGCTGCTGGAGGAAAGATGACAAAACTTAATGGAACACCTTTTCTCTATGGCAAGCCAGGATTAATTAATGAAGGTTTTATCGTTTCGGGAATAACATTGTGATTTTTTTACCTACATCTGATTCACTTAAAGACGCTTTACGTATTTTACATCAAGGCGAACTTATTGGTCTACCCACTGAAACTGTGTATGGACTTGCAGCCGACGCAACCCAAGATTTAGCGATAGCAAAAATTTTTGATCTCAAAAAACGTCCCATCATCAATCCCTTAATTATTCATGGACCTTCGCTGGATTCTTTTAAAGAACACGTCCTGTGGAATGAAACCGCTGAGGTTCTCGCCCGAGCTTTTTGGCCAGGTCCCTTAACTCTTGTCCTCCCTCGTCTTTCAAGATCTTCTACATCACTTTTAGCAAGTGCAGGCCTTGATACGCTTGCGATTAGGGTTCCAAACCACCCTATCGCCCTCTCTCTCCTGAGCGCATTTGGCAAACTTGTTGCCGCACCAAGCGCAAATCCTTCAGGGAAAATAAGTCCTACTCAGTCAAACCACGTTGAAGCAGATTTTCCTCATTTATTCATTCTTGAGGGGGGTGATACCTCTATTGGACTTGAATCCACCATTATTGATTTAACCACACCCGCACCAACTCTGCTTAGACCTGGTGGAATAAATCAAGAAGCGGTAGAATCTCTCATTGGTCCTCTCGACCGCCCTCTTCAAAACTCAATCAAAGCTCCTGGGATGATGAAAAGTCATTATGCCCCTCTCCTCCCCCTTAGGTTGAATGCTTACTCTCCCTTAGAGGAAGAAGCTTTTTTAGCTTTCGGCCCTACATCCTATAAGGGGGAACATGTTCTAAATCTTAGTGAAAAAGCAGATTTAAAGGCAGCGGCGGCTAACCTTTTCACAATGATGCGCCAACTTGATCATCCAAGTTTTTGCAGAATTGCAGTTGCCCCGATCCCCTTTAATGGGTTGGGACTTGCTTTGAATGACCGGCTTCAGCGTGCAGCTGCGCCTCGCGAGCTTTAAGAAACAAGATAATAAGACCTGCCGTTAATGCTATTACCGATAGCCAATAGTTTCTCCACAAATTGTGCGTTATTTCAGCACCGATAAATCCAAATGCAAGTGTTGCATTACAAACAGCAACTGAGAAACGATCTTTAACATGTTTTTCGATAAGCCAAAATAGAGATGCAAAAAAAAGGGCAAATAAAATTCCTCCTATCATCCCGAGTTCAAAAAAAGCTTGCACACCATTATTATGAGGATGCAGTAAACAGTCGTAGCCTGCAACAATTTCACTCTCTTGCATCATTCGAGAAGATTCCAAACCCCAACCTAAAAAAGGGCGTTCAAAAAATCTTTGAGAAAAAAATTCCCATGCCAGGAAGCGATAGAAAAAACTCAAGTTTAAAACCCAACTTGAATAAGGTACATTAACTATAGAGGCGGGAGAAAGTACGTAAACATAGAGTGCGGGAGAAAAAATTAAAAATGTATAAGAAGCTATTATAGAGATTCGTGTTATCCAAAAAGGCATAAGATAACTTAAAGCAAAGACACCCATAGAAAGAAAAACAGCATACATAGCTGTTTGGCACTGTGTAAGAAAAATAATGGGAATCATAAGAAAAAAAACAAAAGGAGCAAAAAGCCGATTACCGCATGCCCACATTAAGCCACACCCTACAAACACTGTTAATCCTATGATTGACCCTGCAGGTTTCACCATCCAAGGAATTCCAAGTTTTTGAAGCAAATGTATATCATAAGTATATAGTAGAGCCTGAGTTATAATGAGCAAAATTAAAACAAAACCTGAAATTTTTACGAGTGCATAGATTCTTGAAATCATCGGCGGCGTAGCTTTCATAAGACAGGAAATAAAAAATAGGGAAAAAACAAAAGTACAGCAGAGTGAAAGAAACGTCTTAAGCGCAGACATGTCATTTGTTGTCCATAAAAGACTTACTCCTGCCCATATTAATAAAAGAAACATGAAAATAAAAGGTGGAGAAATCTGAAGGGAAATTTTTTTTAACCCTCCTTGTTGCCAAATAAGAAAAATAGTTAAAAAAGGCAGCAGAATAGAAATAATTTTGGGTGAATAAGCTGTTCCTGCAGCAATGAAAATAGCCAGGAGAAAGAATCCTATATTTTCATAAGTTATTATTTTACCCAAGAAACTCAAAACTCCATTTATCTACAGTGCTTTTTGATATAGAGTATTAGGTTACAAAAGGCAACTTGAAAGTAGATACCGTGCTTATAAGATTCCATCTATTTATAAAACATGTGACTAGAACTACTCTATTTTTCTTTCTGAGATTACCTCAGTTAAATATTATTTATAAAAATGATATCTTTTTAAAAATTAGAAGAATTACTTTTTTGTTCTTTTTCCTTCTTCCCTTACATCTTTTGGCAACGCCTTCTTCGGAAGACGCTTTTCTACGAGATGCAGAAATTGAAGATGTTTTAAAATCTTACATAACCCCTCTTTTTGAGGCTGCTCATCTGAATCCAGCATCCCTCCATCTTTACATTATCAATTCACAAGAAGTGAATGCTTTTGCCATGTTAGGAGGACGGATTGCCATTAATGCAGGACTTCTGTTAAAGGCAACGTCCGCCCTTCAAGTCATAGGCGTGCTTGCCCATGAAACAGCCCACATTGCTGATGGTCACATCATCCGCGGTGTTGATGCTTATGAAAAAGCTCTTTTGCAAGGATTACTTGGAACGATAGGCGGGGTTGCGGCAGGGCTTGCGGGGAGCCCTGAAGCCGCGATAGCCATTCTTCTTGGAACTCAAGACATGGCTGAAAAAGGGCTTTTAAAGTTCAGCCGAACCCAAGAAAGTTCTGCTGATCAGGGTGCTGCTCGTTATTTGGATAAATTAGGTTTTTCTTCTCGTGGACTTTTAGAATTTATGACCATTTTACATAAAGAAGACCCTCTTCTCGAACAATCTCTAGACCCATATACCCTGACCCATCCCCTCCATTCAGAACGTATTGATTTTTTTCGCACCCACTTAACACGCTCTCCACATGCTGAATCCACACTTCCTCCTCACTTTGAAGAGAACTTCAAACGTATTCAAGTTAAAATTGCAGCTTTTACCCAAAACCCAGATAAAACTCTTTCTCACTTTAAAACCAAGGACTTGTCTCTCTTAGCACGGTATGGAAGAGCCATTGCTTATTCCCAAAACTCACAACTTGATGAATCTCTCCACGAAATTGATTCGTTACTCAAAGAATTCCCCCAGGATGCTTTTTTTTGGGATTTAAAAGGACAAGTTCTCTTTGAATCAGGAAAGCTTAAAGAATCGGCAAAAGCTTACGAGCAAGCTGTTAAACTACGCCCAGATATCCCTCTTTTACGTGTTAATTGGGCGCAGGCCCTTATTGAGAGTGGAGATCCCGCAAATCTCGAAAAAGCTTTTTCAGAGCTTTTACGCGCCAAAACAGAAGAACAAGATAATCCTTTCACTCATCGCCTTTTAGCGATTTATTATGGCAAGAAAGAAAAGACAGGTCTTGCCGCCTTATCTTTGGCAGAAATGTCACTTGAAATTGGTGATCTTAAGACAGCCGAACAACAAGCCAAAAGAGGCTTGCATTTTTTAAAAGACGACGCGCCAAATTATTCTCGCGCCAAGGATATATTGCAAGAAGTTAAACGGTTAAAAGAATTACAATAGTCAGAGCGACACTGAAGACTTTTTTAGAAATTTCATTGATCAAAGATTCATTCATTTGAAATTTTCATGAAATCATTTTACTTCTTATCAAAGGGACGGCTGTCAAAGAACAGCTCAATCTTTGCAATAAGCCCTTCATGAAAAGTCAGAAGCGCAGCTGTGGGAAGATTGCCAACGGGTGTGGGAAAATTTACATCATAAGCTAACATGACTTGATCTCCTGAACCAAACTTTGCACGAATTGTAAGGGTTTTAAAAAGAGTGGTGAACTTCTTGACAGTCTCGAGAAAGGCTTCCTTTCCCCTTATTTGCATAAAAGGGCTGGTGAATTGAACATCTGGGTGCAGATATTTTTCTATATCCACGACATTTTTCTCTCCCATCGTTGCGTAGTAAGCTTCAGCGATGGCCACATTATTTTTATCCATCATTATCTCCTTCTAAAATTTTGTTGCTACCTTGTATTGAGTATAGTAAACTATATTTAATATGTCAAACCGCAAAAAAAGAATTTATACGTCTGAAGTTCGACAAACACAGGCTGTGCAAACAAAAACTCGTATTCTTGTTGCTGCAGGAAAACTCTTTCAATCCGAAGGATTTGAGTGTGTAACGATTGAAAAATTGGCTCACGCTGCGGAAGTTTCCCCCCCCACTATCTACTCTTTATTTCAATCTAAACGCGGCGTCCTTCGCGCCTTAATAGATGAAGCCCTTCCCTCTGATCAGTATGAAGCTCTTGTCGCTGAAGCCCATCAGGAAAAATCAGTGAAAAAGCGCCTCTTAATAGCCGCAAAGATTTCACGACACCTCTACGATGCAGAAAGAAAACAAATGAATATTTTTAAGAGCGCTGCTATTTTAGCTCCCGAATTCAAGGAACTTGAGCAAGAAAGAGAACGACGCCGTTATCAACGACTGGAAAGAACCATCCAAATGATGGCAACGGAAAACTCTCTCATAAAAGGACTCAATTTATCCAAGATAAGAGATGTCCTGTGGGCATTCACAGGACGTGATTTATATCGTATGCTCGTCATTGAACAAGGATGGACATCAGATGAATACGAGGAATGGCTCGCACAGTTGTTAGTCAAGACGCTGATCGGAATTAAACAAACAAAATCATAGAGTTGGTGGATTACTTTTTTTCATCTCTATTTAAATGAATTTTCCGCTGATCATAGCGAGGTCCTATGATTTCGCTTACTTTCTCTTCCTCCCATTCTGGAGATAAAAAAGAAATATGAGATGAGAAAAATGATATCACACCCCGTCGATACGCCTCGACAATCAAAACAATCCCCCAAACTAGAAAAACATATTTTGGCCAAAATGTTGTGCTTCCATCAAACGCCAACCAAATAAGCCCAAAAAGAATATTGCCAAGCACAAACCACAAGATATCTATATAAAGTCCTTTTAGGGCTCTCACTTTTTTACGAACTTCTTCTTCCTTCATTTAATAAACTCCACTAGATTCTTTAAGGCCTATCTGCTAGGATTCTTATGCTAAGTTCATATTAACCAAGAGCATTTAATAAATGGTTAAAACTTCTAAATCTTTTGCGTTGCCTCTCTTTGAAGCGGATCCTATTGTTTATTCCGCAATTCAAGGCGAGTTAAAAAGGCAACAAAACCAAATCGAACTTATTGCCTCTGAAAATATTGTCTCAAATGCAGTTCTTCAGGCACAAGGCTCAGTTTTGACTAATAAATATGCAGAAGGATATCCAGGGAAACGCTATTATGGCGGTTGCGAATGGGTTGATCAAGTGGAACAACTTGCAATTGATCGAGCCTGCTCTCTTTTTAACTGCTCATATGCAAACGTTCAACCTCACGCTGGGTCTCAAGCCAATCAAGCTGTCTTTTTAGCCTTTTTAACCCCAGGAGATACCATTCTTGGCATGTCACTTGCGGCGGGGGGGCATCTAACCCATGGCTCAAAAGTTAATCTTTCTGGCAAATGGTTTACGGCAGCTAGCTACGGAGTTTGCCCTGATACCCACCTTATCGATTATGAGGATGTCCGCATCCAAGCCCATATTCACCGCCCTAAATTAATTATCGCAGGAGGATCCGCCTATCCTCGTATCATTGATTTTAAAAAATTTCGTGCAATTGCTGATGAGGTTGGCGCGATTTTTATGGTGGATATGGCACACTTTGCTGGGCTTGTTGCAGGGGGGGTATTTCCCTCTCCCCTCCCCCATGCGCACGTTGTCACAACAACAACCCATAAAACCTTACGCGGTCCCCGCGGTGGAATGATTTTAAGCAACCATTTAGATATTGGTAAAAAGATTAACAGCGCAATTTTTCCCGGCCTACAAGGAGGTCCGCTTATGCATGTTATTGCTGGTAAAGCGGTGGCTTTTGGTGAAGCTCTTGAGCCTAGTTTTAAAACATATGCTCAAGCCATTATCGCAAATGCTCGAGCTCTTTCCGAAACACTGATTGAGCGTGGGTTAGCGATTATTACAAAAGGAACGGACTGCCATCTGCTTCTTGCAGATCTCCGTCTTTTTGGCATTACAGGCGCAGAAGCGGAAGCCAAACTCGAATCTGCTGGCCTTACGTGTAATAAAAATGGGATCCCCTTTGACCCACTTCCGCCAACCCAAACCTCAGGCATTCGCTTAGGAACACCCGTGGGAACCACCCGAGGTTTTGGCATTCAGGAATTTCAGCAAATTGGCCAATGGATTGCCGATGTGCTTCAAAATGGTGATTCTACGACAAGCCAGATTCGTAAAAAAGTTGAAGACCTTTGTGAACATTTTCCAATTTATAACAACATAAAAAATAGTTAATTTATTGTTATTCATTCAATTATAAATATAATTTACATTATTTATAAAAAATAATTAAGAACAAATATAATTCTGGATTGCTTCGCTCCGCTCGCAATGACGAGTTTTTATGTTAAAAAACAAGAGGTTCATCATTGCATGGAGGGACGAAGTCCCGATAACGCAATCCATAAACGTAAACTTAAATGATGTAATTAGTATTAAACTTAAACGCCCCCAAAATTAACTTGCTGATAAATTATTTTTGATAGGACAAAAGCCTTGAGGAGAGATATCTAAAGCAGTATTAAATTTCGTTGACATATTTTGAAAAGCTATCGTAGCCGTAAGTTCGATAATTTGATCTTCATTGAAAAAATTCTTGAGAGATTTAAACAAATCTTCGCTCACTCTACTTTCAGTGATAGTTATGGCTTCTGTATAGTCAAGAACAATTTTTTCTATATCATTAAATAACATACTTTTTCGCCAATTACCTAATTCCTCAACCTTAGAAACGGTAACGCCTCTTTGCAAGAGAATAGAAGAATTAAGATCGATGCAAAAAACGCATCCGTTAAGTTGGGAAACGCGAACGATAATTAAGGAACGTAAGGTTGGAGAAATGGGAGAGGATTTACGATCAAGAGCTCTGTATAAAAAAGATAAGCCTAAGAATAGCATTGGAGAGCGAGCCCACAGCAGGGATGAATTTAATATGGATCCATACTTTTTTATTTGTCCCGAAAAAAATGGGCGAAGATACCAAGGATAGTCTTTTAAACTTTTTGGCTCGATCCTCATTTTTGCTCCTTGACATATTAGGTTGTGTGCACTTATCTCAGCCAAAGTATAAAAGAAGCATAAGCTAAGAATCCAGCAAAGAAAGAAGCTTT
>JAIEOZ010000132.1 GCA_019750035.1 Alphaproteobacteria bacterium
GCCATGATCAACGTGGGCGATAATAGCTAAATTTCGAATTGTGTTCATTGAAAACTCTATATCTGATAAAAAAGAAGCGTCACTGTATCGTTTATGTGGGGAGAGAGGAAGCTTTTTTCAAGGAGCATTCCCTCTTCTGTAAAATTTAATTTCTAATAATAACATTTTTTTCTTTATTTTTACCACTCATTTTTGCTATGAAGTATTAAACAACATGTGTGGTATTTTCAATGAAAGCATTTTCTTTTACTTTTCTCCGTCAAGTTTGGATTCACCTGATTCGTCCCTATTGGACGTCGGAGGAAAAATGGATAGCTATGAGTCTTTTGGGGAGTCATTTGGCTCTCATGGGGTTGTTTATTTCCCTGTCGGTATGGCTAAATTACTGGCAAAATGATCTCTATACCTCTATTCAAGAACTGAATAGTAGCGCTTTTTTCTCCCTATTGGGCCAATTTTGTATCATCGCTTTTTTTGCCATTATTGCCTTCATGTTAAAAAGCTATCTTTTACAGAAACTGCATATCCGCTGGAGGCGCTGGTTAACAGAAAATTTCCTGAAAAACTGGACAAAAGATCGTCGCTATTATGCCCTACAGTTAAAGGGCAAAGGAACGGATAACCCTGATCAACGTATCGCTGAAGATATTATTCAGTTTATTACCAACTCCCTCACTTTAAGCATAGGACTCCTTCAAGAAGTCATTATGTTGATCTCCTTTTTAGGAATTTTATGGGGACTCTCCGGAACCCTTCACATTCCTTTAGGTAGTTTTTCCGTGTCGATTCCAGGATACATGTGTTTGGGAGCTATTCTCTATGCCATTGGGGGAACTTTCATTTCTATTTACTTAGGTCGCCCTCTCATTCACCTGGATTATGAACAACAAAAGCGCGAAGCCGATTTTCGCTATAGTCTGCTTCGCTTTCGTGAAAATGTAGAAGGAGTTGCCCTTTATGGAGGAGAAGAGAAGGAAAAAAGAATTTTTTCCTCTCGATTTTCCCCAATTGTGGATAACTTTAATGCGGTTCTTAAACGTATGCTCAAAATTCATGCCTGGAGTAGCCTTTATGGCCAAATTGATGGTATTTATCCAACGCTTCTTGCCGCTCCACGCCTTTTTGCTAAAGAAATTACCTTTGGGGGGTTTATGCAAACAATAACTGCCTTTAAGCAAGTCAGCCATTCTCTTTCCTTTATCATTACAAACTATCCAAGTATTGCTAGCTGGTGTGCCACAACAAATCGTCTTTTGGAATTTAAACTGAACCTTGAGACCTTACCACCCTGCCCTCTCTCCCACAGCACACATGAGCATGAAGTCGTTCATATCGCCTGTGATCATATTGCGCTTCCCCATGGAGCGATTTTAAATGAAGACCTCCATTTTAGCTTTATAAAAGGGGAAGATACGCTGATTACAGGACGCACAGGAGTTGGTAAAAGTACGTTAGCGCGCGTCATTGCAGGCCTGTGGCCTTATGGCAAAGGAGACGTCAAACGTCCTTCTTCCCCTTTTCTTTTCCTCCCTCAAAAGCCTTATATGCCCTTAGGGACCCTTGAAGATGTTCTTCAATATCCCGCCTCACACGCCTCCCCTGAAGACATTGAGAATGCCCTTGAGGATGTTGGTCTTGGTCACTTCATGTCAAGCCTTCAAGAAACAAATGACTGGGCCCGCATTCTCTCTTTAGGCGAGCAACAACGCATTGCCATTGCCCGTACTCTTCTCACGAAACCTCATTGGCTTGTTCTTGATGAAGCCACATCCGCGATGGACGAAGCCTCAGAAGCGCATCTCTATCGTCTTTTAAAAGAAAAGCTTCCTGAGACAACTTTCATTTCTATTGGACACCGAGAAAGCTTAAAATTGTTTCATACGCGAGAAATTTGTCTGGAAGAAGCATTTTCTCAGAACAGAGTGGCAGCTTAGCGACTTTGTAAGTTGCATGCTTTTTCTCTCATTGAGTGAGCAAACCAGGGTCGCCTCATGAAGATTTGTCAGGACGTTAAACTCTTTTACCTCTCCCACAAGGGGAGAGGTAATGCAACTCGGCTAAAAAATCAACTCTGCCCTTAAAAAAGGACAGAAAACCTTCATGAGGCGACCCTGGTGAGGTAACTCTGACTGAATTGACTTAAATGAGCCATTCAGGTACGCTTTTTAGGCTCTAAAGGGTTGAACGCTAGGAATAATCATGAAAAAATTAGCTGTGTTTTCCTGTGTTTCGGACTCCATACGATATTTTTTCATCAATATAAAAAGTATTTCTTTTCTAGTCCTACAAGTCTATGCCCTCACGATACTGACACTTTTCATCGTTGATTGAAAACTAGATGTAAATTTAGCCACTCTCTCTCATCCACAATATTCTTCCTTAAGTTCAACGGTTATAAACGTTTTCGTATTCTTTTGGTTTGCCTTTTTAGGCACCTCGCTCACCCTTTCTGTTGTACGTCACATTGACTTAAATGAACCTTTTAATTTTAATCTCTTAAATCTAGCGCGATAAAAAAGCTAAATTTAGTGAATCGTGGAAAATAACAAAAGGACATCGGCTAAGAATCTTCTGGATCACGCGTCTTATAGGAATTGTTACAACCGTGCCTTATATAGTGATTATGTTTCCTCTTTCCTATTTAGCAACAGGGTCTATTATCGGGCAAACGCCACTGTTGATGCCGTTAAGCATGTTTATTGGTTTATATTTAAGCATATTTTTAACAGCTGCCATTGCTTTCACTTATCGGTCTCTTATTCAACAATCAGAAAAAAATCAAAGCGAGGTAATCCCTGAGCCGAGTGTTCACATATAAGAACAAGAATTACGGCAAAGAGGATCTTGCTTTTTACAAGTTTCTGCTTTAATAAGAAAGCTACTCTTTGCCGGTTCAGCCGGCTGGTGTGAGGCATGGTGCCACACACAATAAGCCATAAGGAGTTTATAATGGCGTTTTATGAAACGGTCTTTATCGCACGCCAAGAGCTTTCAGCTGCTCAAGTTGAAGCCCTTGCTGCGAATTTAACAGAAGTTATTACCCAAGGTCAGGGCGAAATGACCAAAACTGAATTCTGCGGTCTCCGCACCCTTGCCTATAGCATTAAGAAGAATCGCAAAGGACACTACGTCCTTTTTAACATTGATGCTCCTTCTGCTGCGGTAAAAGAGATGGAGCGGGTGATGAGTCTAAATGAAGATATCTTGCGTGTTCTCACGCTTAAGATAGATAAGTTAGATACTGAACCATCCCCTTTAATGCAAAGCAAGCAGAGTCGGGATCGCCGTTTTGAATCCTTTGAAGAAAATACAAGTTTTAGATCTTTTGAAGAAGAAGGAAGAAAAGAATGAATTCTGGCCCTACAACCCGCAAACCTTTCTTTCGTCGACGTAAAACCTGCCCTTTTACAGGGCCTGATGCCATTCAAATTGACTATAAGGATGTCAAGCTTTTGCAAAAGTTTACAACAGAGCGAGGAAAAATTATTCCAAGTCGCATCACGGCTGTTTCTCAAAAAAAGCAGCGAGAACTCGCCCAAGCCATCAAGCGCGCCCGCTTTTTAGCATTGATGCCTTACGTGCTTGATTAAGGTGAAATGAGCACTTCTGCTGTAAGGTTAATAACGGTGTTGGGTGGTCTTTTAAGTGCCACCCTTTCATTTGCTTATCAGCTTCCTCTCCCCGGACTCATCTTTTTTTCCTATCTCGCTTCTCTTCCCCTTTTTCTCATAGGGCTTGGAATGGGCTTGCGACCTCTTTATGGCGCAGGACTTATCGCCACTCTTCTTGTTTTCATTGTTACCAAGCCTCTTCTCGGATTAGAGTTTTTTATTTTTTCCGTCCTAGGTCCTGTCTTTTTAGTCAATAGGGCTCTTTTAAACCGGAAAACATCTGCAGGAAAAGTCTCTTGGTATCCTTCTTCTTTTCTCTTAAGAGATATCACCCTTATCTCTGGTGCTGTCATGCTTCTTGCCTTGGGAGGTTACTTTTACTTTATACAAGGGGAAGATATCCATTCTTTAGTCAAAACCTTCCTTAAAACTTTTGATCCTCAGGGACACATGGGAGATATCGAACCTATTTTGCTTATCATTTTTCCTCTTCTCCCCGGGTTTTTCGCTTTCTCCTGGATTATTATGATGCTTGCTAATGCTGCACTTGCACAGGGCCTTCTGGTGCGATTTAATCGTAACCTACGTCCCACTCCTTCCTTCAAAGATCTTGAGGTTCCTCATAATTTTTTAATTCTTTTAGGGCTCTCTCTCCTTCTTTCCCTGGTTGGCGTAGGCTCTCTTGAACTCGTCGGAAAAAATGTTACCTTTATTTTAACCTTTCCCTTTTTCTTAGCTGGTCTTGGACTTGTCCATCAATGGCTTCAGAAAACCCGTTTTCCCACGGTAGGCCTTACTATTTTTTACATTATCCTCTTCTTCTTTCTTTGGTTAAGTCTTTTCGTCATTTTGTTAGGAATTTTAAAACCGTGGATCGAAAAACTCACTCATTCAAACTAGGTGTTGTTTCTTTGTGTTAAAGTTGTTAGAAAAAGATACAATTAGCTCAGCTGAGGAGTCTCTATTATGGAAGTAATTTTATTACAACGCATTGAAAAACTTGGGAAGATGGGGGATATCGTTAAGGTTCGCCCAGGATACGCTCGTAATTTCTTATTACCTAAAAAGGTTGCTTTACGCGTAACAAAAGAAAATATTGCTCGCTTTGAGCATGAAAAAGAAGCTCTTAATAATCTAAATCTTAAACTTAAAGAAGAAGCTGATATCTTAGCGAAGCGTTTGGAAGGAACCATGGTGACCATCATCCGCCAAGCGAGTGATAGTGGCCAGCTTTATGGGTCCGTAAACACGAAGGTCATTGCAGATAGTTTAAAACAAGAGCACGTGACAAAAACTCACATAAAAATTAATCGTCCTATCAAAACAATTGGAATTCATACTGTTTACGTGCAACTACATCCTGAAGTTATGATTAAAATCGGCGTAAACGTGGCTATGTCCGAAGATGAAGCAAGTGCTCAAGCGAAGACACTGGAACGAATCACGGCAAGTTCAGAGGAAAAAAACCCCCTCTAAGAAGCAGTTAGTTTTCAGAAAATTCCTCTGGTGTCATCCCCGCGCAGGCGGGGATCCAATGGGACTATCTGTAACAAACCAACTTATTTTATGGATTCCCGCCTGCGCGGGAATGACACCCGTCGGTAGGAAACATGGTATCTTCAAGTTCAATGGGTATATGTTCAAAGAACCTTATTATCGGAGAGATTAATGGGCACAGCTCAACTTACCCCCTCTATACCTGCTACTCTTGCGCAAGGTTCCCTAGAGCGTTTGCCTCCCCATAGCCTTGACGCTGAGCAAGCTTTGCTCGGAGCTCTCCTCCACAACAACTTAGCTTTTGAAAGAGTCGCTGAATTTCTTAGATCAGAGCATTTTTCTGATCCTTCCCACGGACGAATTTACGAGGCGATTAGTCTCCTTATAAGCCGTGGACATATCGCTGATCCCATTACTCTGAAAGAATATTTTGACCGCGATGATACTTTGTCTGACGTTGGCGGTGGACAATATCTTGCACAATTAGCAAATTCAGTTCTCTCTATTATCAATACAGAAGACTATGGGAGAAAAATTCACGATTTTTACTTAAGACGACAACTCATTGACGTCGGAGAAGGTATCGTTAATAACGCCCATACCTATGACCTTGATGTTTCTGCCACAAACCAAATTGAGAGCGCTGAAAAACAACTTTTTGATCTCGCAACTGTTGGGCAAAAGGAACGGGGCCTTCAAACCTTTTCTTCGGCGCTTAAGCAAGCTCTGGTCAGTGCTGAAGTCGCTTATAAAAGAGATAGCCATGTCATTGGGGTCACCACAGGCTTTAAAAAAGTAGATGAGTGTTTGGGAGGATTTCATCCTTCTGACCTTATTATTGTCGCTGGTCGTCCTTCCATGGGCAAAACAGCACTTGTGACCAACTTTGCATTTAATGCAGCTCGTCAGGTCTTGGAAAAGAATGAGGGAGCCTCTGTGGCTTTTTTCTCACTCGAAATGTCCGCCGAACAACTCGCTAATCGTATTTTAGGACAAGAATCAGGCCTGTCCTCGGACCTTATTCGAAGAGGAGACATTGGCAAATCTGACTTTCCCCGTCTCGTTGAAGTTTCTAATAGATTGAATTCACTTCAATTATTTATTGATGATACACCAGGGCTATCGGTTGCTGCATTAAGAACGCGTGCAAGGCGCCTCAAACGACAAGAAGGATTGGGCATGATCATCATTGATTACCTCCAACTCCTCTCAGGTGCAGGAAAAAAATCCGCTGAAAATCGTGTCCTTGAACTTTCCGAAATTACACGTCACCTTAAAGCGCTCGCTAAAGAATTACATGTGCCCGTTTTAGCGTGCTCTCAGCTTTCTCGTGCTGTTGAACAACGCGATGATAAGCGCCCTCAGCTTTCAGACCTCAGAGAGTCAGGTTCCATCGAGCAAGATGCCGATGTCGTCATGTTTGTTTATCGGGAAGAATATTATCTTTCCCGAAAAAAACCTACAGGAAGTGATGAAAAAATTCATGAATGGGAGAAGTCCTTGAGTGCAGTTGCTAATGTTGCGGAAATTATTATCGCAAAACAGCGTCATGGCCCTATCGGTACCGTTCAATTGCACTTTGAGGGACGACTCACTAAATTTTCTGACCTTGCAGATCCAACTTATTTAGCAGTGAACTATGCATAAAATATTATTTCCTCATCCGCCTTCTGTTCCTTTGGCCTTAGTTATTGATCTGAAGGCCGTGGCCCATAATTATCGTACTCTCCGCTCTTTAACCAAAGAGGGAACCATTTGCGCAGCTGTGCTCAAAGCCAATGCTTATGGTTTGGGAATTAAAGAAGTCGCTTCTTGTCTTTACCAAGAAGGTTGCCGCCATTTTTTTCTCGCCCATCTTTCTGAAGCCATTGAGCTTCAGCATGTTCTCAAACATGACTCTTTCATCTATGTATTGAATGGGTTGCGGAAAGGGGATGAAGAAGTTTACGCATACTATAACCTTATACCTGTCTTAAGTGATATCAGCCAAATTCAAGCATGGAATACGTTTTCAAAAAATAAGCAACAGTGCCTCAAAGCAGCCATCCATTTTGATACAGGGTTGATGCGAACAGGTCTTACTCCACAAGATATGAAAAGCTTAGGGCTCGCAGATTTTTCTCACACAGAAATTGTGTGTGTTATGAGCCATCTTGCTTGCACCTATCAATATTCACATCCAATGAATAAAGCTCAACAAATAGCTTTCGATGCCCTTCGCAAGCATTTTCCTTTTGCATTAGCTAGCTTAGCAAATAGTGGAAGAGTTTTTTTTGGTCCTGAATATCATTATGACTTAACCCGTGTTGGCCTTGCTCTTACTGGCTGTCGCTCAGCTATTCCACAAGGGACCTACTGCCTCAAGCCTGCCATTAAAGCCTATGCTCAAATTTTACAAATCAATGAAATTTCGCGCGGCCAGTCTGTTGGCTATGATGCTACATTTATTGCATCAAGGGCTTCTCGAATCGCAACCGTCGGTGTAGGCTATGCAGATGGATATTTAAGAAGTCTAAGCAATCGTGGAGCCATTTATTTTAATGGGTATACACTACCTGTTGTGGGGAGAGTTTCAATGGATTTAATCACCATCGACATAACAGAGGTTCCCCCTGATCAAGTTCGTATAGGAGATTGGATAGAACTTTTTGGTGATCACATACGCATCGATGCCCTTGCAGAAAAGGCAGAAACCATTTCTTGGGAACTTTTAACACGCCTAGGTTCTCGTTTTGAACGATTTTATCTTACTGCTCAAAAACCTAACGAGGTTATTTGATGGTATGGATGCTTGCAAGTATTGGACAGGTGTTTTTAAATTTTTTAGCCACAACGGGACGACTTATCCTTTTTCTCATTTACACCCTCACACAAGCTGTGCAGCCTCCTTATTATTTTCGCCAAATTTTACGTCAATTTTGGGAAATTGGGTATTTATCTCTACCCGTTATAGGACTCACAGCTTTTTTTACAGGGATGGTGCTGGCTCTTCAAAGTTATACCGGATTTTCTCGTTTTAATGCAGAAAGTGCGATAGCAAGTGTTGTTGTTCTTACAATGACCCGTGAACTTGGTCCTGTTCTTGCAGGTTTGATGATATCGGGTCGAATTGGCGCCGCAATGGCTGCTGAAATCGGCACCATGCGCGTTACCGAACAACTTGATGCCCTCACAACCCTCTCTACAAACCCTCAAAAATATCTGATTGCTCCTCGCCTCATAGCTGGCATTACCATGCTTCCTCTCCTTGTTTTAATTGCAGACGCGATCGGTGTTTTCGGAGGATATATTGTCAGTGTTTATCGTCTTGGTTTTAATCCTGCCTCTTATATGAAGCAAACCTTTGACTTTGTGGAGATGGGAGATGTCACATCAGGCCTTATAAAAGCAGCATGTTTTGGATTCATTATTTCCCTTATGGGGTGCTATTATGGTTTTAATTCAAAGGGCGGAGCTCAAGGCGTCGGGAAAGCCACAACGTATGCTGTTGTATCTTCTTCAATTCTTATTCTCATTACCAACTACTTTCTCACTTCTCTCCTCTTTTAATAAGGCAAACTATGACTCCTAAATTTGTCATTAAAAATCTTCATAAAAGTTTTGGAAACAAGCATGTTCTTCGAGGTGTTAACTTAGAGATAGCTGCTGGCGAATCTCTGGTCATTATTGGAGGATCTGGTACCGGGAAATCTGTTCTTTTAAAATGTCTCTTAGGACTTATCCAGCCAGATAGCGGTAGCATACAAATGGACGGGAAGGAAATCACCAAAGAAACTCATGCTGAAAACGAAGCTCGACTTCAAGATATTGGAGTCGTCTTTCAAGGTTCAGCTCTTTTTGACAGCTTAAAAGTATGGGAAAATGTAGCTTTTCGTCTTATTCATGCTCAACATATGAACCGTAAACAAGCAAAACAAATAGCTCTGCAAAAACTAGCAGCCGTTGGTTTGAATGAAAGCGTTGCTGAACTTTCCCCTGCTGAAATTTCCGGGGGCATGCAACGACGCGTGGCCTTGGCCCGAGCAATTGCCACCCAACCCCATGTTCTTTTCTTTGACGAACCAACGTCAGGACTCGATCCCATTTTTAGTAGTGTCATAGACGGACTCATTCATCGATGTGTCAAAGATTTAGGCGCAACAGCAATTACAATTACCCATGATATGAATAGCGCACGTCACGTAGGAGACCGTATTGCCTTGCTCTGTGATGGCGCCATTGTTTGGTGTGGTCCCGCTGATACAATTGATGACTCCACCAATCCCTATGTGCAACAATTTATCCACGGTTTGCCATCAGGACCCATTCAACTTGAAACCGAGACTCGGCACGTCGCATAATGGCTAAATCGAGCACCCACTACGTCTGCCAAGCTTGCGGGAGTTGCTTTCCTAAATGGTCTGGAAAATGCGAAGGCTGTCAAAGTTGGAATAGTCTTATCGAAGAAGCTACCGTTATTCCTTTTCAAAAAAACACTTCTCTTAATATAGCAAAAATTGAGTTTTCGTCTTTAGAGGATATTTCTCCTCCCCTTGTTCGCCTTTTAACAGGCATTGACGAATTTGATCGCGTGTGTGGAGGTGGTCTTGTCCCAGGGTCTGTGTTGCTCGTAGGCGGAGATCCTGGAATTGGGAAATCTACACTTTTGTTGCAAGTCGCTGCCGTGATTAGTAACAAAGCTCCTTGTGCTTATATTTCAGGAGAAGAAGCTGCAGATCAAGTTCGGCTGAGGGCAAAACGCCTGCAGATTGCTTCTTCTCCCGTTTACCTTGCAACAACCACTCATATTGGGGAAATTCTTAAGTCTCTTCATCAAGGACCACGAATCGCTATTATTGATTCTATCCAAACGATGTATGTGGATGCTCTTGATGCTGCTCCTGGAAGTGTTTCTCAAGTTCGTGCCAGTGCTCATGAACTTATTCGATTCGCAAAAAAATATGGCGTTACCATTATTATCGTTGGGCACGTTACGAAAGAAGGCCTTATTGCCGGTCCACGCGTTCTTGAACACATGGTTGATACAGTTCTTTATTTTGAGGGAGAGCGAGGTCATCATTTCCGGATCCTTCGTTCCGTCAAAAATCGCTTTGGTCCTACAGATGAAATTGGCGTTTTTGAAATGACAGACAAGGGTCTTCAAGAAGTTTCAAATCCTTCTGCCCTTTTTCTCCCCCACCGAACAGAAGATGTGACAGGATCTTGTGTTTTCGCAGGTATTGAAGGCACCAGACCTCTTCTTGTCGAAATTCAAAGCTTAATCACCCCCTCTTCTCTCGCAACTCCTCGTCGAGCCGTGGTCGGCTGGGATTCAGGACGCCTTTCGATGATTCTTGCTGTTCTTGAAGCTAGATGCGGTCTTGTCTGTGGAACACGCGATGTCTTTTTGAACGTTGCAGGTGGCCTTAGAATTTCAGAACCTGCCGCTGACCTTGCCGTAGCGGCTTCATTACTCTCCTCTCTTATCAATACGCCTCTTCCTAAAGACGCTGTTTTTTTTGGAGAAATTGGGCTATCCGGAGAAATTCGTCCTATCAATCAACGCGACTCACGTCTTAAAGAAGCCTTTAAATTAGGATTTAAAACAGCCTTCATTCCTAAACCAACGAAACCCTTTTCAATGCCGGAAATGACGCTCATTCCTCTTGCACATCTTGCTGAACTTGCTCATTATTTACAAGAAACAGCCCCATTTCAAAAACGAAAGGAGATCCAGAGGTGACGCCTTCAACCTTTAGTATGATTGACCTTTTGATGCTCATTATTATGGGCATTTCTATTCTCATTGGTATTTTTCGAGGGGCCACCCGAGAAATTCTTGGAATAGCTGGCTGGGTGGGTGCCTTTATTGTTGTCTTTCATGGTCTTCCTCTCTTTCGTCCCTTGGGTCATCATTATATCAAAAACCAAATGATTGCTGATGCGGTTGTTTTCGGCGTTCTCTTCGTCGTTTCCCTTGGCGTCTTTATTCTCATCAGCCGTCCGATTGCCGCTGGCGTGAAACAAAGTATGTTTGGGGGGCTTGATCGTTCTCTCGGACTTGTATTTGGCTTTATCAGAGGTGTCTTTGTTTTATGCCTCGGATACCTCGCCATGAGCTTTTTTTACCTCCCCACTGACATGCCTCAATCCATCACAACAGCACGGTTTTTCCCCTGGGTTTCTCAATGTGCCCACGAGCTTCAGCGTTTTATACCAGAGGATTATCTCCCCTCGTCTCTTATGCAAGCCACAACAATAAATCCCTTAGATACCCAAGATCTGCTTGAGAGTAGTCTTGAAACAGTAAAAGCTCTTTCCACCCTTAAACCCACCTCTTTCAAACAAGCTCCTCTTATTCCCGAGGAAAAAGCAGGGTTAGAGACACTTATCGAAGACAATGAAACAGAGACTCAACAATAAAATTGCTCTTGTTATAGGAGCCTCTCGAGGGATAGGGGCCGCCGTTGCGAAACGTTTTGCCCAAGAAGGAGCCCAGCTTATTCTAGTGGCTCGCTCTATAGCTGAGCTCGAAGCCGTCGATGACGACGTTCAAAAATTCGGTTCTTCTGCGGTTCTGGTTCCCTTTGACTTAACCGATTTACCCCGTATCGACGACTTGGCGAAATCCATTGCTGAACGCTTTGGACGCCTTGATATTCTTATTGGCAATGCGGCAATCTTAGGGGGGTTAACTCCCATGACCCATCTCACACCAACCCTCTGGCACAAAATTATGACAACTAATCTCCATGCCAACTGGCACTTGTTAAGGGCTATGGAACCCTTGTTGATAAGAGCCGGTGACGCGCGCGTTGTTTTTGTTACTAGTAAGGTAGGTAGCACTCCCACCCCCTATTGCGGAGCCTATGGCGTCAGTAAAGCGGCTCTTGAAACGATGGCAAAAACCTATGCCTTAGAAAACAACCATCTTGGCCTTAAGGTTAATCTTATCGATCCTGGGTTTGTTCGTACATCTATGGCTGACGAATTGATGCCTGGACAAGACCCCCTGGCTCTCCCCTCTCCTGAGGAAATTACAGAAGCCTTCGTCTGTCTTTCTGAATTCACATGCCCTTGGCAGGGTGAAATTTTAAAGGCGATGGATCCTGTGTTTATGGTACATAAAGATAAACCAATATTTTAAGCTAACTCGCCACAATCTTTTTATACTCAGGATTTCGTTTGATAAATTGCTCTACAAAAGAACACGTTGGAATCACCTGATAACCATTATCTACGGCAAAGTCTAAAGCAAATTTTGCAAGTTCTTGACCGATTTGCCGTCCTCGCAATTCAGAAGGAACATAAGTGCTATAATAGTCCAGCGTTTTTTCATCAGCCAAAATAGAATATTTTAATGTGGCTGTTTTGCCTTCAACAATCACCATAAATTGGTTGTGATCTTTATCATGGGTAATGGCTAATGTCATGTTAAGATTCTCATTTTTTTATTCCCCTTTTTCAAGATATAGCTTCACTCTTTTGACAATTTCCGCTGCAGGGCTTTGGTGATTAAAGTGAGCCCGATATCCCCCCTCCTTATCCATCAAATAAATCAGAGAAGAATGATCCATGAGATAATCCGTCTCTCCCCTCTCTTCTGAAGCCCGTGCGGCATGAACCTTATATCCCTTGATCGCTTGGTTCACTTGAGCTTTAGAGCCCGTTAACATCACGAAATCCTTATGAAAATTTTGGGTATAGGTTTGCAGTTGTGAAGACGTATCTCGTTGGGGATCAATGGTAATAAAAATGGGCTGCACAATCTTACCTCCTCCCAACTGTTGCATGGCTTCAGTCATATTGTACAGAGCGGTAGGACAAATATCAGGACAATAGGTATATCCAAAATACACCAACATGGGCTTGCCTTTAAAGTCCGTATCCTTCCAAACTTTCCCCTTCTGATCTACAAGTTCAAAGGCTCCTCCTATGGTTGCTTCTCCTCCCTGTGGTCCCGGTATATCTTTGACTAAAGCCACCGTTTTATACGATTTTTGAGTCTGCATGATCCCTAAAATACCAAAGAGCAAAATGGCAAATCCAATCGCTCCCACTGTCAACACATTACGACGCTGTCGCTCCATACTCCCTCCGTTGGATGAACTCTAAAGGAAGTATGCGATGCATTCAAAAAAAAATCACGGAGTTTTTTAAAAGTGAGAGCTTTTAAAAATCTAAAATACTTCATTCTCTGCTTTTTGAATGAGACTGTTTCCTTGTTTTACAGCCTCATCCAACGCTACTTTCCCCGTCTGTTTCCCCATAAAAGCCCGTTCCATACCATCAATCAGAACCTCCCGCACCTCAACAAAACCTGGGATACGAATTCCTTTAGAGTATGGCGTAGAGGGAAGCATTAAGGACTGAATGGCGATGTCATTATGAATATTCTTTTGATAATAGCCTGACGCCTTTAATTTTTCATAGGCAGCTTTTGAAATCGGCAAATATCCAGTTGCCTCTACCCACGCCTGCTGATTTTCAGGGCTGGCTAAAAAATTAAAGAAGACGGCCACTCCTTTTTCCTCTGACTCCTTATGACCTTTCATTGCCCAAAGAGCCGCTCCTCCGGTCACAAGGTTATGAGGTTCATGTGTTAAGGTTGCCCAATACGGAATGGGTCCTGTTCCAATATCAAACTTAGAGTCTTTTTTAAGAACGGCCATACGAGAATTTGATTGCATAATCATCGCACACTGACCGCTTGTAAATAACGGTTCAATATCAGCGACAATACGCCCTCCATACTTAAAAATTCCCTTTTTTTGCCAGTCAGCAAATTTATCAATATTAAAGACATAAGGCTTAGCGTTGACCAGAAGCTGCGCCCCTTTTCCCTCAAAACCATTCTCTTTTGTGGCAAAGGGCACGTTATGGCGCGCCCCAAAATGTTCAAGTAAATATCCAGAGGGCCAAGCCGTTGTCAGCGCGCACGCGTATCCTGCATTTTTAAGCTTTACGGCAAAATCTTCGACCTCTTCCCACGTTTTGGGAGGAATATTCGGATCGAGCCCTGCTTTTTGAAAAGCGTCTTTATTATAAAACAGCATACCTGTTGAAATATTAAAGGGGAGCCCTTGAAAACGTCCCTTTTCATCGGAATAAAAGTCAATAATGGCGGGAATAAGTCCCTCACTAGTGATTTGGTATCCATATTTTTGCAAAAGTTCATGAGCTGGAATGTAAAAGTCTGGCTGACCCCGCAAAGTTGGAGTTGCAATTTCATAGACTTGCAAAATATGGGGAGGATTTGTTTTGTCCTTGACCGCCTTAACACCTGCTTTAAAGGTTTCTGTATAATTCCCTTTATTTGTCAGACGAACTTCATAGTCTTTTTGTGATCCATTAAATCGATCCACCACCTCTTTGAGTTTATCCCCGAGAAATCCTTCCATAGCATGCCACATCTCCAATTTGAGTGGATCTGCCAAAAGAGATGAGATTGACAAGAATGAACTAAGGAGAAAACAAACTAGTTTTATTTTCATATACCCATTGAACTTAAAGATACCCTGTTCCCTACCGACAGGTGTCATTCCCGCGTAGGCGGGAATCCACAAAAGAGCTGTTTTGTTACAGATAGTTGTCTTGGATCCCCGCTTTCGCGGGGATGACACCATAGAAACACAAGATAAGGTATCTTCACGTCCCATAAGCATATCTCCCGTTAATTATCCTTCTAATTTTTTCTTAAGAAGGCTATTCACAAGTTCAGGATTTGCTTTTCCTGCCATCGCCTTCATGACTTGGCCAACAAAAAAACCAAAAAGCTTGTCTTTTCCGCTCTTATACTGATCCACCATCCCCGTGTTCTCAGAAAGAACCGTATCTATAACTGCTAAGATCGCTCCATCATCTGAGACTTGTTTTAACCCATGCTGATCAATTAAACTGCGAGAATCTTGACCAGAGTCCCACATGAGAGCAAAAATTTCTTTAGCCATCTTTCCCGAAATAACCCCTTCATAAATATGGTTAATCAGTCCCGCCAGATGAGTCGGAGAAACAGAACAGTCTTCAATTCCTTTTCCTTCTCGATTAAGAGCCGCAAAGACTTCTCCGATTAACCAATTCGCTAAAAGCTTTGCTGTTTTTGGGTTAAGGGGAGTTAAAAATTTCAAGGCTTGCTCAAAATAAGCTGCCGTCTCCATTTCAGACACCAAAACAGAAGCATCATAGAGGGAAAGCTCATAGTCTTTCATCAAGCGAGCTTTTTTCGCATCTGGAAGCTCGGGTAGCCCCCGTCGAATGTCTTCAACCCAGGCTGCATCGATCACAAGAGGAGGCAAATCAGGGTCTGGAAAATAGCGATAGTCATGGGCGTTTTCTTTACTTCGCATGGAACGTGTTGTCCCTCTTGCCGCATCAAAAAGACGGGTTTCTTGAAGAACTTCTCCCCCTTCTTCCAAAATTGAAATTTGCCGTTCCGCTTCGTAGTGAATCGCTTGAGCTAAAAATTTAATCGAGTTTACATTTTTAATTTCTGCACGAATTCCCAATGGTGCCCCAGGTTTTCTGACAGAGACATTGATATCAACCCGCATACTCCCCTGATCCATATTCCCATCACAGGTCCCTAGGCATCGAACAATAGACCGCAACTTCTGCACATAAGCCGCCGCTTCTTCTGCACTGCGTAAATCAGGCTCGGAAACAATTTCCATCAAGGCCACGCCACAGCGGTTAAGATCGATATAGGACTTTTCAGGGTGCTGATCATGAATACTTTTGCCCGCATCCTGTTCAAGGTGAAGGCGCGTAATCCCAATACGGCGCACAGTGCCGTCTTCAAGATCAATATCCAAATGCCCTTTCCCTACAATAGGCTGAGTATATTGGGAAATTTGGTAACCGGCTGGCAAATCCGCATAAAAATAATTCTTACGATCAAATACCGAAACCAAATTAATTTCCGCATTAATTCCCAACCCCGTCTTCACCGCTTGTTCCACGCAATGTTGATTAATAACGGGAAGCATTCCAGGCATGGCCGCATCTACAAAAGAAACTTGGGTATTCGGATCAGCGCCAAAAACAGTAGCGGCACCTGAAAAGAGTTTTGCTTTTGAAATTATCTGGGCATGCACTTCAAGACCGATGACAAGCTCCCATGGCCCCGTCATCCCTTCATAAACATATTGATTTGCCATCGTAAAACCTTAACTTTCTAAAAAGGATTTAAATTCAGCCGCTTCTTCCAGAACATGGCCCGCTTGGAAAAGAACATTTTCATCAAAAGCCGGACCAATCAGCTGAAGCCCCAAAGGAAGCCCTTCCTTTGAAAGCCCTGCAGGGAGGGACAGGCTGGGAAGACCTGCAAGATTTGTAGGGACAGTTAACACATCATTCAAGTACATCACTACTGGATCTGTCGGTTTTTCATCTAAGGCGAACGCGGCCGAAGGCGTTGTTGGTGTTAAAATAACATCTACCTTTTGAAAGGCGACTTCGAAGTCCTGTTGAATTAGCCTGCGTACCTTTTGCGCTTTCAGGTAATAGGCATCATAATAGCCTGCTGACAAGACGTAAGTCCCAATCAGAATACGCCGTTGGACTTCCTCACCAAACCCTTCGCTCCGTGTATTTTCATAAAGCTCATCTAATGTTTTGCCTGGAACTCGAAAACCGTAACGCACCCCATCGTAGCGCGCCAGATTCGATGAAGCCTCTGCAGGCGCTAAAACATAATACGTGGGCAGACTATACTTTGTGTGAGGAAGGCTGATCTCAATAATTTCAGCCCCAGCTTCTTTAAGCCATTGTGCCCCCTTTTCCCAAAGCTTCACAATGTCATCGGGCATGCCTTCTAACAAATATTCTTTAGGGATTCCCACCCTTAGTCCTTTAACTCCCTGAGTGAGCGCCTTTTCAAAAGACGAAACGGGAGTATTAGCTGAAGTTGAATCTTTAGGATCATACCCTGCCATCACCTCTAGCATAAGGGCCGCATCCCTGACATCTCGTGTGATAGGACCCGCTTGATCAAGGGAAGAAGCAAAGGCAACCAT
>JAIEOZ010000262.1 GCA_019750035.1 Alphaproteobacteria bacterium
ATAAAGGTCATTCCATGTTCTTCCACCATTTCAGCAAAAGCAGCATTTTCTGACAGAAATCCAACACCAGGATGAATAGCCTCCACGCCACAAACATCAGCAGCCGAAAGAATAGCTTGCATATTCAAATAACTTTCACGAGAGGGAGCGGGACCAATGCAGACACTCTCATCAGCCAAACGAACATGCATCGCCTCACTATCCGCTGAGGAATGAACGGCTACAGTTTGAATACCCATCTCACGACAAGCCCTTAAAATGCGAAGGGCAATTTCCCCTCGATTGGCAATTAAAATCTTTTGGAACATCAGGATAATCCTTTGTTATTCGAGAATGACGAGAGCTTCTCCAAACTCAACAGGTTTTGTATCTTGGGCACAAATCTCAAGCACCTTACCCTCTCGAGAAGCGCGAATCGGATTCATAACCTTCATCGCTTCTACAATTAATAAGGTATCGCCTTTTTTCACAAGGTCACCCACCTTAATAAAAGGGGTTCCTCCAGGCTCCATCGCTAAATACACCGTCCCCACCATAGGAGAGGTAATGGTTTCTCCTTGAGAAACAGGCAAAACAGAAGCTTCCTCTTGTTGAGAGGAAGAAATTGGTGAAGAATAGGGAGGTGTTGAAGGATGATAGTGTGTATAAGGTTCAGATAGAGTCCCACGAACCACTCGAATACGCTGAGTGCCCATCTGATATTCAATTTCAGTGAGACCCGTTTCCTCGAGAAGCTTAGCAAGTCCACGTACAGACTCACTATCAACAACAAATTTTTCAGACATTTATATTCCTTTAAGTAATTGCTTATACATAAGATCTTTATTACTTATATTGATATCCTTTAAATTCCGTAAGAAAACTTGTATACCTCACTCTCGCTCTTCTGGCAAGATACTCTCTGTAAATGTTACTTGTTACCACAGATCCGGTATTTTAAAGAACTCTACCCCCTTCGTAGCCTCATTGTTTTTTAATCCGTTCAACTTTTAATTTTGGAGACCACATGCTCATTATAAAAGAGGACTCCTTTTATCCTCATAAAATCTCGTATATATATCTATTGAACGTGAAGATACCGTGTTCCCTACCGACGGGTGTCATTCCCGCGCAGGCGGGAATCCATAAAATAGTTGTTAATTGTAGTGGATCCCCGCTTCCGCGGGGATGACACCAGAGGAAAACAAAATAAGGTATCTTCACGTCCGATGAGTATAGATAGGAAAGTGAGGTGAAAATGTTTGTGCATTTACGAGTTCATACGGCCTATTCCTTATTAGAAGGTGCTATCCCCGTTAAAAAGCTTATTGCGCTCGCAAAAAAATATCAGATGCCAGCCATTGCGATCACGGATACAAGCAACCTTTTTGGAGCTTTAGAGTTTGCACTCACGGCAAAAGAAGCTGGTATTCAGCCCATCATGGGATGCCAAATTCAAATAACATCCGATCTTTGTAACCGCAATAATGACACAGATACCCTTATTCTCCTTGTTCAAAACCAAAAGGGTTATCAAAATCTGCTCAAAATCGTTTCCCATACCTATCTAAATGGAAAAGAAAAAGAGTCTCCTCAAATTGACTTAACCACACTGAGTCAATGGACAGAAGGACTGATCACCCTTACAGGCGGTTTCCAAGGAGGTCTTGCAAGACGGCTAGCTCGTGGAATGGACGGCAGGGACTACCTAAAAATTCTTCAGCCCCTTTTTAAAGATCGTCTTTACATCGAAATCTCTCGACAAGGTATTCTTACGCCTGAAGAAGAAAGAGTAGAAAATGCTCTCATTAATTTAGCTTATGTTGAAGATTTGCCTCTTGTCGCTACAAATGAAGCTTTTTTCCCCGATCCCTCCCTTTATGAAGCTCATGATGCTTTGCTATGTATTGCCGAGGGAACTTATGTAAATGAGACAAATCGGAGGCGACTCACACCAGATCACTCTTTTAAATCTCCACAAGAAATGGAATCTTTATTTGCAGACCTGCCTGAAGCTATCGAAAACACAATTGTCATTGCTCAACGGTGTAGCTTTTTACTCACATCTATTAATCCCATCCTCCCCTCTTTTCCTTGTCAAGCAGAAGGAGAAGAACTCCGCAAACAAGCTCGCATTGGGCTCGAAGAGCGCCTTAATCGACATGTTTTTACGCCTGACTTAGAGGAGAAAACGAAAACCGAGCAACGAGAAAAATATTTCAAGCAGTTAGAATATGAACTTAACGTCATCGAAGAAATGAAATTTCCAGGTTACTTCCTAATTGTTGCCGATTTCATTAAATGGGCCAAGGCTCAACATATCCCTGTGGGACCAGGACGTGGCTCAGGCACAGGGTCGGTTGTTGCTTGGTCTTTAACCATTACTGATCTTGATCCCTTGCGTTGGGGACTTGTGTTTGAACGTTTTTTAAATCCTGAGCGTGTTAGCATGCCGGATTTTGACATCGACTTTTGCCAGAATCGACGAGATGAAGTGATTCGTTATGTTCAGAACAAATATGGAGCCGATCGTGTCGCTCATATTATTACCTTCGGAAAACTTCAAGCCCGTGCAGTGTTACGCGATGTCGGTCGCGTTTTGCAAATGCCTTATGGACAGGTCGATCGAATTTGTAAATTGATTCCCAACAACCCTGCTCATCCCGTGACAATTGAAGAGGCCCTCACTGTAGAACCTCAGCTTAAGCAAATGATCGAGCAAGACCCCGAGGTGAAGCATTTAATTAATATTGCTCAACAGTTAGAGGGTCTCTATCGCCATGCTTCAACCCATGCTGCTGGCGTTGTGATTGGAGACAGACCTTTGGATGAGCTTGTCCCTCTTTATTATGATGCTCGTTCTCCTTTGCCTGCGACACAATTCAACTTAAAATATGTCGAACAAGCAGGTCTTGTGAAGTTTGACTTTTTAGGACTAAAAACGCTTACAGTTATTCAACAAACTGTTGATTACCTTAAGGAGCAAGGAACTCTCTTGGATATTTCTTGCATTCCCCTTGATGATCAGAAAACCTTTGAGCTTTTAAGGCGTGCAGAAACGATTGGTCTTTTTCAAGTGGAAAGTGGAGGAATGACGGATGTCCTCCGCAAGCTTAAACCGGAAAAATTTGAAGAAATTACGGCCATTAATGCTCTGTATCGTCCTGGACCGATGGACGATATCCCTCGTTACATTGCCTGCCGTCATGGGGAGGAAAAAGTAAGCTACCTTTACCCTGAGCTCGAACCTATTTTGAGCGAAACCTATGGCGTCATTGTTTATCAAGAACATGTGCTCCGAATAGCCCGAGATCTTGCCGGATATACTCTTGGAGGAGCAGATGTTCTGCGGCGTGCCATGGGTAAAAAAATCAAATCTGAAATGGACGCTCAACGGAAACGATTTATAGAGGGTATCCTAAATCGTCTCGGAGGAGACCCTTCAAAGGCTAAAATCCTTTTTGAGCAGATCGAAAAATTTGCGAGCTACGCCTTTCCCAAAGCCCATGCAGCTGCTTATGCATTGATTACGTATCAAACAGCCTATCTTAAGACTCATTATCCCGTCGAATATATGGCAGCGTTAATGACTCTTGAGCTTCATAACACTGACAAACTCACCTTTTTTGCCCGTGAAGTGAAACGTCTCGGTATTGAGCTCCTTCCCCCCGATGTGAACCACTCTCATTCAGGGTTTAAAGTCGAGAACGGAGCTATTCGTTATGCTCTCGCAGCCCTTAAGAATGTAGGAGCTGCAGCTATGGATGCCCTTATGGTAGAAAGACAGAAAGCCGGTCCTTACAAAGATATTTTTGACTTTGTCGAACGAATTGATGGGCGCGTTATTAATAAGAGACAATTTGAAAATCTTATTTCAGCTGGAGCATTTGATTCACTTTCTCCCAACCGACGGCAACTCATGGAAAGTCTTGAGCTTCTGTTACGCTATGGTAATGAAGACAAACGATCTCAAAAGCTCTTTAGCTTAGATATTACGCGCCCTAAATTATGTGATGTTGAGGACTGGCCTTCCCTTGAAAAACTTCGTCATGAGTTTTCTGCTGTGGGATTTTACCTTACCTCTCATCCCTTAGATGCTTATGGTTCTTCCCTAGAACAAGTGGGAGTTCTCCCAGCTTCTGAGCTTCTGACCCTTACGCAAGAGGGTCGAGAAAGTCAAATTTATCGTTTAGCAGGAATTGTTATTACGAAGCAAGAACGAGCAGCTAAAAGTGGACAGAGGTACGCTTTCGTCCAACTTTCCGATTCTACGGGTATTTTTGAAATCACAGTTTTTTCCGAGCTTTTAACCCAATATCGAGATATGCTTGAACCTGGCATGGCTTTGCTCATCACAGTGTCCGCCCAACTTTCAAACGATGTTTTGCGCCTCACCTGTCAAGGAGTCGAATGCCTTGAAAAGGCTGCAGATGGAGGCGTTTTAATTCTCACCCTTCACTCGCAAAACCAGATTTCTTTTCTCCGTTCTATCCTTGATAAAGCCGTTCCAGGAAAAACAAGAATTATTATAAAAGTAAAGGTTAAGAATTCGATTGCAACTTTGGCTCTACAATCTTTCTACTCTCTCTCTCCAGATCTTAGAGCCTCACTGAGTGAGCTTAGCCCCTCACTTTAAAACATAAGCCTTAGGTTCCATCCGGTTTTTGTAGCAGAAACACCTTATGCAGAGGTCTTTGGATGTCTTTTCAATAAAATCAAGAATGTTTTCTCGTGAATTACGTTCTAATTTGAGCATAATATTACGAATGTGGGTCGCAATAGTTCTTGGGGCTATAGATAAAAAAGAGGCTATTTTACTTGTTCCTCTCGCACTGAGGAGACACGCAATCACGTCAATTTCTCGCGGTGTAAAAGTAATGCCATTAATCGTGGCTAGATGCTCTGAATAGATATCTTGAGTAAAACACACTTCATTTTTTTGCATAAAAAACCTTGTTTAGAACTTCTTCTCTTAAGAAGATAAAATTCCTTAAGAAACAACATCTTTAATCTTCTTTCCAACTCTAAAGAACTGCTCAACCTCTGTAAAGATACCTACGCATATTTGTACTAATCACCCCTATTACGTTTCTTATATGGATAGAGACCGACAGCTTCATCACATACGCTTTGGGTGTTAGGCAGCGAAAGTTTCTAAAAAACAGGACCTCTTAACAAAAATGGGAGTCCCCAGAAGGTTCTCCCATCTAAACCTAAGAAAGGCTGCAACCTTTCTTAATTAACACTCAACAAGGAGATTATAATATGACTAATATTAAACATCAAGGCTTAGCAAAAGCCTTATTTTGCTTAAGTATGTTACTTAATGCGGGATCAATAAATGCAGATCCTTTGGATCTCGAAGGACCAAATTTTATTGGACCGAGAAAACCTAGCCGTCCAAAACAGGATTGGGAGGATAAAAAACCTCAAGGACAGAGGGAAAGTTATGTAGCAACTCACAACAAAATTGCCGCCAAGTATGGATTTACTCAGCATGTAATTGATCCTCAAGCTTCCTATAAAGGTGTAACTCTAACAAAAGCAGCTGAAGATTTTAAACACGCATGTGAAATCCTGAAGGATACAGAGGAAGAAAGACTTGCGGAGATTAATACTTTAGGACAAGCAGCTGTACATACAAGTAAAACTGTTGCTAAAACGCTTGTTGAAACCAACGTACAAGAAGAGAAAACTAAAGGGATTTTCACTCTGTTTATTGATGGGTGTGCAGCTATTGCAGAAAACTTCTTTAGCAAGTAAGCTCCGGGGCCTTAGGCAAGTGCCTAAGGCCCCACAGCCATACCTTGAAGAAATAAAGGAAGATCGGTATCTTCAAAACTTCCTCAAAATCCTTCAAATTCCCATAAGCTGTTATAAAATATGCGTAGACCTCTTTACAGAGGAGGAGGTGCCCTCTAGAGTTAAAATTAAATTAAATCTATTGTTTTTTAAGAATTCTTATTTCCTAAAAGGCGCATCCTAAGCAAAACATATTATGGAAGAAAATGAAGTTATTTTTACTGAAACCCTCTACTCAGAACATTTAAAAACCATTAATGGGATAAGCTTTACACACAGAGAAATAGATGTGATTGCGTGCCTCTTAAATGCAAGAGGCACGAGTAAGATCGCGTCTTTCTTGTCCATCGCTCCGCGGACAGTTGTCACTCATATCCGTAACATTATGCTGAAAGTTGAGTGTAATTCCCGAGAAAGCATTATAGATTTTGTAGAAAGATCTCATAAGCTTTTTACCTTAAGAAAGTATTACACATGCTTGATTATCGAAGCAGCTTTTGAAAAAACCCTACAAGAAATTTCGAAATTAAAACGTGAAGAGAGCCCAACTTGTGTAATTATTTATTGGGAGAATCAGAATCTGAAAAATTCTCTTATTGGCCGACTAACCAACCATTTAAAGCAAGCCAATCTTAAGGTTGAAATTCTAGAGAAAACCATAGACCAGAGACTTGAGGATATAGAGAATTTAGAACACACTCTTTTATTGCTCTTCGAAAAAAAGGATCAACAAGAAGTTTCAGAGACTCTTTCAAGTTTTGATTTTGTAGATCTGCTTGAACAAAAAAATTATTATTTTTCTGTTTTTGAGATTCTCAAAAAGCTCCTTCCCAATAGTAATCTTGAAGATAGTTTGATAAACTTTAGAAAACATACTAAGGAGCTACAAACCTTTTCGGAGGAAAAGGAATATACGCCTAACAGAGAAAAGCAAGAATTCAGTAAGCACGAAGATAGAGCTCTTCATAAATTCAAAGAAATTTTCATACAAAGAAAGTGGTATTTTTTATTCTCTTGTTTTATTATAGGCATCGTTAGTGTTGTGCTTATAGGTTTCAAGCCTAGGAAAGAATCCGCCCTTAACCTCTCACGGATTTATAATGAAAGTAAAAAAACAAAAGAAGAACCTTCCATTCGTTCAGATTTGCCACTCCCAACCACATCAACACTTCTCTCTCGTCCGGAGATCATTGCACAAATAGATGAAGGCTTTAAGGGAGAACCAGGCATACAAACAGTTGCTTTGGTAGGGCCTGGAGGAGCAGGGAAAACAACTCTTGCTCGTCAGTATGCTCATCAACAAAAAGCCCAGGTTGTCTGGGAGATCAACGCGGAAACAAGTGGAAGCCTTATAAACTCCTTCGAATCTCTAGGCTATGTTCTCTGTCAAAATGAAGAAGAAAAAAAAATACTTAAAGAGCTGCAACTTATTGCTAAGCCTGTAGAAAAAGAAGAAAAAATTATTTTTTTTGTAAAAGAACGGCTTAAACTCTATCCTAATTGGTGTTTAATATTTGATAACGTTGAAAAATTTAGTGAGATTCAAAAATATTTTCCGAGAGATATAGAGACTTGGGGTAGAGGGAACGTAATTGTAACGACACGAGATAGTACCATTCAGAATAATAAGTATATTAACCATGTTCTCAAAGTAGGAGAATTGGATTTAAAGCAAAAATTTAATTTATTTACTAACATCATGGAAATTGGAGACATTCAATCTTTAGATTCAGGTAAGCTAGGGGAAGTAAAAAAATTCTTAATAGAAATCCCCTCTTTTCCCTTAGATGTTTCCATTGCAGCATACTATTTAAAAGCTACAAGTATACCTTATCATGACTACTTAAAGAATTTACAAAAAAACCTTAAGGATTTTACAGACATACAAGAAGAAATTTTAAAAGAGTCTGGTGATTATTTTAATACACGCTATAAAATTATTACCTTAGCTTTACAACAACTCATCGATACACACAAAGATTTTGGAGCTCTCTTATTGTTCATAAGCCTCCTTGACTCTCAAAACATCCCTAAAGATTTACTGAGAAAATATAAAAACGATATAGTTGTGGATAGTTTTATTTATCATTTAAAAAAATACTCTCTCATTACTAATGAATCAATTAATTCATTTGTCCCTTCTATTTCTATACATAGAAGCACTCAAGCAATTTCCCTAAATTATCTCACTAACCATTTGAAATTAGAACAAAATGATCAAATCATTAAAGCGATTAGTTATGCACTTGATGGATATTTAGCTAATGCCATAGACGAAGATGATCTTTTAAAAATGAAAAATCATTGTGAAGTATTTTTAAATCACTCTCATTTATTAACAGACGCCACTCTAAGTACAGCAAGAACCGGTTTAGGGGCAATTTACTTTTATCTGGGTAATTATAAAAAGACAAAATTCTATCTTGAGAGAAATATTACAAATATAAATACAGAGGATAAAACTAATCATTCTATTTTAGCAAGAAGCTTGGGGTATTTAGGAACTACCCACAGGATTTTAGGTGACTACGAGAAAGCAAGAGAATTTCTTGAAAAAAGCCTTGCAATTTACCGTACATACTTGCCAGAAAATCACGTTAGGGTTGCATGGATTTTATCACAAATAGGGATTGTTTATAGAGATCTTGGTGATTATGAAATAGCTCAAAATTTCATAAGGCAAGGACTAATACTTTATAGACAGTATCTTCCAGAAGGGCACACTAAACTTGCTTGGGCTTTGGCAACTTTGGCAACAGTTCATATAGAAGAGGGAAGTTACAAAGAAGCTCAAGAAATGCTAGAAAATAGTCTTAGTGTTTACCGGAAATCCTGCTCTGACAGCCACATAAGGGTTGCGTGGGTTTTAGCACACTTAGGAATCGTGCATCATGAACTTGGAGATCATGCAAAGGCAAAAGAGCTTCTCGAACAAAGTCTAATTGTTTATCAAAAGTATTTTTTTGATAATCATATTGAGCTAGTACGTGCTTTAAGACACCTTGGAAATGTATATAAGGATCTTGGTTCTTACGAAAAAGCAAAACAATGTCTTCAAAAAAGTTTAGAAACTTGTGAAACAAATTATGGTAAAGATCATATTGATATTGCGTTGTGTTTACTAGGTCTTGCAGATATCTATACTGCTGAGGATAAACCAGATTTAGCAGAAGATTCTATAAGAAAGGCTTCATTAATATTAAAGCAAAACAAACATCCTGTATTTTATATAGCTTTAGAAAAGCAAGCAGACTTTTGTATAAAAAAAGCATTAGGCGCTACAAAAAATGGAAACAATGAGCAATCTAAAAGGCTTACAAAACAAGCTATTGATTATTTGGAACAAGCTTCAAAGATTGTAGAAACTTGTTACCCAAAACAATCCCCCTTCCAACAAAAAATCCATTCTAAAATAAGAAAATTAAAGTCATCGCTTGACATTTAATTAAGGCGGCTTTTGGCTAACTCCTCAACAGCATCAAGCCCAGATTTAATAGCCCCTTGAATCCATCCTGGATCTAAAGAGCAGTGTTCCCCAGCAAAATAAAAGTTTCCTTCAGGTTTTTTAGAAGCATAGTAATAGTCTCTCATATCGTTAGGGCGAATCCCACAAAATGCTCCTTTGCTCCAGCGATAAGAGTCCCAAGACATAGACATATGTCTTTCAGTTGGATGAAGATATTTGGGAAGTTCGGGATGAATCTTTTCGAGTTCAGTAATCACGACATCAGCTCTTTCTTTTGGGGGAAGCTGACCTAATCGCAAAGCATCTTGCCCCCAATTATAGCTCCCTAAGAGAACTCCGGGTACAGGGTGATCAACAGATAAGACTGTTTTTGATTCTACAATAAGAGGATCCGATACGGTAAATACCCCCCGAAACTGTTTTTGGTTCCTTGGGGTAAGCGAGGGTATAATTTTGGCATGATCTGAAGGATAGTAGGTTGATCGCGTAATTTGATCGCTCATAGAAGCTCCGCCTATAATGCGTTCTTCTGGAGAACCTCGTTCCCAGAATCGATCGGTAAAGTGAAGAAGAACTTTGGTTGAGGAGGCGTAGCTAAGATTTCTAATAGCTTCCATTTTTATAGGACTGAACCCTTTAACTTCCATCGTCCGAAGGACACCAAAAGGTATTGTACAAATCACGTAATCTGCTGTTTCATCTTCAACGGGGAGATCTGCTGGAGGAGAATCCCATTTTGAAGGATCTGTTGGACGAGTTTTAAATTTAATTTTTTGATTAGAATGAGGGGGGAGTTCAATTGATACAACTTCAGTATTCAGTCTGATGTTGACGCTATTTTCTCTCAACATATGCGCAAGAGCATTTGGTAATTTACTAAATCCACCAGCAATTTCTTCTAGTCCCTCACCTGTTTGGGTAATACCTTCACGTAAAAACATGGAAACAGCTTTATCCCACCATAATTCTAATCCCGTTGTAACCCCAATAAGTTCCTGAGCATCTCTGCTTTCCACTCTTTGTCTTAAAAATTCTCCCAGAGAAAGCTTCTCAAGAGAGAGAGCATCATCGTTTAGAAAAGTTGTCCCCAATAATCCACCCCATTCTTCTTCCTTATCAGGCCCATCTGTTGAGTCCTTGTTTCTAGAGTGTAGTCGCTGAAGAGCATTGGAGAGGTGCCGTTGTAAAATTTCTGGAGGAGGATTATTTGCTAGTATTGCCTGCTCATACGAGGACAAGCGATATTCATTTTTGATAAAATTAGCGGCATCTCTCATTCGAAGCGTTTTTCCCCGCAACTGATAAAAACAGTTTGGATTTTGATGAGCTGTAATAAAAGGGCGAAGACTATCTGATAAGCCTGCCAAGTCGATATAATGATGGGTATAATCGTGGCTGGCTGGAATGCGCATAGCCCCTAATTCGCCATATTGGCCTGTAGAACTGAAAGTATGTGTCCAAATTCTTCCTCCCACACGACTTGAAGCTTCTATAATCTCTACTGGATGACCTAACTTGTTTAATTCATAGGCTGCCGTGAGTCCCGCAACACCTGCACCCATAACTTTTATGGGTTTTCTCTCTTTAGGAGGCTGATTATTTTGTAAAATTCTTGCTAGCTGCTTCCTCACCGAAGTTTGGATAAGCTCTATACATTCCCCCGAAATTATCTTAACAGCGCGAGCCTCATACATGGGCATTAAACAATAAAATAAAAAGAAGGTTTTTAAAATTAGAGTCTTTTTTTTATTAATCATATTCTACGTCCTGAATGAATATTTTTTCTTGAAATTATAAATTAATGTGGAAACTTAGGTCTTTCTTTACCTGCGATGGATAGTGGCCAAACAGGGACTCCTCGTACTTTCCCCTCTAGAGTTCTTAATTGAACTGTAATCATCGATTTTTTAGAGTTAGAACCATCTGAATCAAATTTGATTGGACCATAAAAAGTAGTCAGCTCTTCCATACCTCGTAGAGTGCTAATTAAGTTACCTCCTCTAAAATCAACACCTTCTTCATGACCTCTAGATTTCTTAAGCATCTCTTCAATCACAACTCCTGAAGCCGCAAAACCAGCAACATGTTCTGAGGGGTTTTCGCTATATCTTTCATAAAACATTCTTTGAAAATCTGCAGAAGATACGAAACGATCCTGAGCAAAATCTGAGCACGTCTCAGACCAGCAGATACTTCCGAGTAAATTTTCAACTGGAGAGGTGACTTGAGTCAAAAAATGATGGCTTGTAGCACCAACATTTAGAGCCAGAGCTCCATAGGTAAAGTCTTCTTTAGCGCATGCATTAAGAATAGCAGCCGCTTCTTTCCTATGACCAGAGACAAAAAGTAAGTCAGGATAGAGTTGGCAATTTTCTCGAGCTTTAAGGCTAATTTCAGTCATGAGTGCATTTAAGTCTCTGAGCTCGGGTGACTCTTGATAGGCCGGACAATGCGAAAAAGTAATAATTGGAGAGCTCTCAGCTTCTGCTGGTTGGAATGGGGATAGAACCTTAATCCCGTTTTCTATAAGATAATTTGCAAGCGTTTGAGCTTCTTCAGAAGAATCACATTCCTTACAAGATAAAACCATAGCTGTTCGAGGTTTAGGGGAAACATGTTTATAAATGGCCATAAAGGCATCTTTTAACTCAGAGGTTTTCCTTAAGGGCGAAATTCCAAAAATATTTTCTAATCCCCTATTAAATAAAGAAGGATCTCTTCCCGTAGAGGTGATCATTGGTATATGATAACGAGCTAATACACTAGCAAGAACAAAGTTTGCTGAAGAGGGATAAGTACCAAACATGGTAAGGATTCCTTCATTTTTTCTGTCACTCGCATGGTTTCTTAAGAATTTTAAGAATATTCCCTCAAGCTCAGTCTCATCTGTCGTTGAAGCCGTATCTTCGAAGCAGATATCGACTTCATACCTTTCTCCCTTGACGACTACACCTCCAGCTCCATTAATAGCTTCTTGCCAAAATTGTGCTCCTAAAAAGCATTCTCTTCCTTCTGCTGCATATTGCCCTGTGAGGGGTAAACATGCTCCTAACTTAATTATAGGAGCTGTGGATTTTGGAAAAAAGTGTGAGAAAGCTATTCCATTGGCTCCCCCTTTGGTTGGTATTTTAGCTCTCACTTCAAATGACTTTAAGTCAAGCTCAGAGACCCATGAGCTATCGGCGTTTGTTACATAAGCAATCATTTCACCTATAACCGGTGACATTACCACTTGAAGCGGATCAACTCCTGTTACAATTCTCTTAATGACTTGACCCCTTTGTTCAGGACCTACATCAACAACTAGAACCTGACTTTCACGAGCAGCGGGGGCTAAGACAAGATTTGTTCCAGGAATAAATTTTGAATAAAAAAGTTGACTTACACCTAAATTTCCAAAATTTTCTATCGACGTCCCAGAGCTCTCAGAAGAAAGATCAATAACCGAAAGTTCATTTTTAGCAGATACAAGTAAAGATGTCCCACTTTCATTAAAAGCAAGACCTCTTACGGCTCCATTAAAAGCATGAGAGTTTGAGGAAGGAGGTAGTTCTAAATTTGTAGGATAGTGCTTTTTAATTATACCCGACTTCGAGCTAATACATGTAACGCCATTAGCCGCGGAATAATACCACATATCTACATCTTCATCTTCTGGATCCCTTTGAGGAGCAAACACGAAATTGTGTGTTCCTACTGCTAAAGGATAGGCATATTCGGCTAAACCTATAGTGGGTAGTTGAGGGCGCAAGCTTTCCACTCTTTTTTCTCTTAAATTAAAAATAAGCATCATTGAGTCTTGAAGATCATTAGAGGTTGGATAACGGTTATTTACACACTCAACGTTAACATACAATTTTTGACCATTTGGGTGTAACTTCAAGCCATGAGGTCCCCAGTAATTTTTCCCTTCAAATGTCGTGTATAAACGATCGATTTCACAAAAATGCACAAGATCAATGATTGAGATGCTATTGCCAGGATGGCCTATTTTCATATCATAGTCTCTAATACCAAAGTTAGAAACATAAGCTCTCGAACCATCAGGAGAAACTTCAATCTCGTGAGGATAAAAATTAAGCTTAATACGGCCTATTTCTTTTCTTGTTTCTGAGTGATAAACACCTAAACTATTTTCTCCTTCTTCAATTATGAGAATCGAAAACGGTCTGCTTTTTGGAACAAGTAAGGAAGAACTCATAAGGACAGAGCTATCTTCAGAAACACCTTCCTCGTCTTGGCGTAATATTGTACTTCCTGATGAGTTTGAAGAATTTGGTGAAATTATTCTTAAACTACCTTTGTCATCTTCCATTGCCACAACTGACAGATGAAAACAAGTTATTGAAAAAACTACATAAAATAAAAAACACAAGCAGTATTTAACATGATTCATAAACTCTCCATTTTCCTATTTAATTCAATATAAAATCACCTTAATGGTTAATTGATCGTTAATGTTTTTTAAAAATGTGAAGATGGAGATATTTATTGATTAATTATACATACTGTAATAGCACAGTGAGAAGTGAGAGAATGTCTCTAGGAGCGTAAAATTCTAAGTTTTTAAGCAAACAAAAAGAGACATTCAATGAGATACCTGGATTTCGTTATTTTTTGCGTCAGGCTTTAGTAAAAAAGATATGTTCATTAAATTGATTGAAGGATAACTTAAGAATAATATATTTTTTGTAAATTTTTTCTTGAAGACTTGCCTTTAAAGAAGCGTATCTTACAACTATATCAGCCACAAACGGTGAAATATGTCGAAAATTCTTTTTAGATTATCAACTCTTGTTTTTCTTTTCCTTGGAGCATTATCTATTTTGAATCCTTCTTTCAGTAAGGGTTCAGTAATCCACAATGAAGCTACAAACTCATCTGATGTATTCTCAACGGCAGATCTTGATAGTTTTCGGAGGCAATTACTATCAAATTGGAATGTACCAGTAGGCTCTAAGGAATTTCAAGGATATGTAGATATAAAAGTCGAAATGAATTCAGATACTTCAGTAGACTCAGTCGCCATTGTAAGCACAAGCAAACCAATGAGGATCCTTTTATGAGGGCCTTTGCGGACAGTGCACTGCGAGCCGTCGCAAATGCTGGGCCCTTCAAGCTTCCTCTTGATCATTATGAGCAGTAGAAAATGATCATTATTCGTTTTGATCCTCAGGTAATATCATAAAGCATACCCATTTTTTCTTCCTTATTAACTTTCGCACATTACCTTTCTAAAAACAGCAGATTTCCAGCTGCTAACGGCAGCTCTCGAGACACCAAATAAAACAGCCGCTTCTGGTATCTTCTTTCCATCCACTACAACTGCTTTTATTGCCCTTAAGCGAAGAGCTTCCTGAGCATTTTGTGATAACTTGCGAGCATCTGTCGGTTCCATAGAGAGAGGCTATTAGAATGTCGTACTCATGTCTACTATTTTATTACCGGAGTAATAATATTATATTATTTTAATATATTAAGAATATATTTAATGTGTTTTTTTTCTAAATCTTTAAAAACCTGACGTGTCATTTTTGGAGTTTCTAGCTTTAGAGCCACAGTTTTCCAAGCTCGTGCTCTTGTTGCCTTATCATTCATCAGCATTGGAACGGTTCTGGGATCGACATCAACTAGCTGAGCAGTTTTAAAATTATTTGAATTATTTAATTTATATAAATACTTAACTACTTTAGCGATTTGAGTTTGGGTTAAATGCGTCTCTTTCTTGATTCTTTCTTCTAAGGTAGCTGGTGGTTCTTTTATTAGGGAATTGAAATTTAATAGTTCAACTACAAATGGGTTTATCATTTCAAAAACAAAATTAAACCGTTTTGTTAAAAAGAGTTGAATGTTTCGATCATCTTTTTCAAGATCAAGAGCTCCCATCTTAGCTGGCGGTTCTAAATGGTTTAGGAACATAAGTCGCATGATTTGGCCTGTTTCCCACCCTGCAGTGATGATTTGAAGAGCAACAGCATCTCCTTCATGTAATCTATTGTAATATCCACGCAAGTTATGAAAGAGGGTTTGTATTTCTTCTCTGTTCCGTTGAATTGTTGCGTTATAACGAACAAGTGCCGTTGAAAAACTTTTTTTATTAGAAGGGTCTAGAAGATTAATTGGGTCAAATAAACGTAAAGATAAGTAGAGAAATTTACGAGCATCATGGACCTTATGGGGGTTAAAGGAAGTTGCAACACTTGAACCCCAATCATTTGTGGATATAATTTCTTGGCTCATTCCTCGAAGAGTTTTTAAATCTGCCGTGACTGCATTTGTAAATGTATTTTTTTCCAGGTCATAATCCCCACTAAAAACTATAGTAAAAGGCTTCTTTCCTCGCTTCATAGAGGTTGATAATACTGTTGTGGAAGAAAAGACCATACCGTTGCGACAAACTTCATCATCAGCCTCTTTGAAGAGAGCCCTGGTAAAATCTTGCATCTCGCTATCAATGCCAAAACGGAATCCCCCAGCCAAGCGTTTATAAATTATTTTCCATTCAGAGGATTTCTCACTCCTTTTTAAACGCTCTGCAGAAGCAGGGGATAAAACAAGTGTATTAGGTTCATGAAAATAAAGTCCGTAGGGATGTTGCTGGCCAATTATATGCTTAATATTATTACCCATTTCACTGGCGAAACGTGTCCAATATTTGGCTTTTAGAGAATTTAAATGTTCTATGCTTAATTTCTTCGTATACTCTTCTAAATCTTCTTCGGGACAATAAACATGGGCGCCACCCACAATGATGGGCAAGCGGCGATTGTGGGCTTCATAATGGGCGATGACTTCATCAAACTTACTTAACAAACGATTTTTATTGGCTGGAATTAAAGGTTTTTTCCCTTGAAAGTTCCCAAATAGCAACGGTTCTTGGTAGGCAATAAAATCAGAATCTTGAACGTGTACGTAGACACTGCAATCTTCTTTGTGTAATGCGGCGATAAATTTTTGTGTTTTGCGGTTTTCCAATAAAAAAGTTCGCGCTTCGCCAAAGGGGAATTGGTGTTGCAAATCTTGCTTGTGAAGCTTATCAAGTACTCTTTCTCTTTGACTGCCTTTTTTGATCTTACTGATTCTTGTCAGAATGGCCTTTCTTATCTCTTGAGCATCTAGCGTAGAATCATCTTCAGATTCACGAAAAGAGGTCCATTGAAAATAAACCAGCAAAATAGGTACTTCAAAGTTAGATAAAGCTTTTTTTTCATCTTTACCTAGGACATCATTCCAAGTTGGTGTATAATCAAGAGGGGTTTTAGCCGTAACTCTTTCATTAATACCTAATACAACCGCCAACCGCTGTCGTTGTTCTTTAGGAACCATCCGTACAACTTTGGCAAGAATATTCGTAACCTCACGATCACCTTGGCGGCAGTTCATAGCTATAACATAACGCCAGTTATTCTCAGTAGGCGTATATTCAGAAAGAAGCTTTTTGTTGATGTGTAAAAATTTTGCAGATCTTAGAATTCGTCCTTGGGAGGGAATACCTTTGCCCCCAACACCCTCTTTAAAATTACGTTTGTCTCTTACTAAAGGAAAATCATCCCATATTTCATAGAGCGCCTTAATCTCTCTGCTATAACTTATTGTTAAAAGAATGAAAAAAAATAATCTCCATGTTTTTTTCATTTTATTCCTTCCTTATAAACCACTCAGCTTACAAGAAAGTCGTTAAAAAGTAGAGGGAGAGCGTTTATCTTAATGTTGGTTTAAATTTTATTTTATAATAAAGAGTGTCATTGCTAGTTTATAGCAACAAAGCATCGAGGAATACATTCAGTGAAGAGACCCCAATGGTCTAGACCACGACTGGTCAAGAAAATGATAGAACTTAGGATGAATAAATATTACTCCTTCTTAATTTAAAAAAAAATATATAACTTGTTATTTTAAAAAACTATTTTT